>NZ_JBLZFX010000034.1:0-58251 GCF_050753345.1 Alkalinema pantanalense CENA528
AACGCAGCAGGCTTGTGGAACTTCTACTTAGATGCAGCATAAGTTAGATAACAGTCAGGGCAAACCCTGTCCCAGAGCTGGTTTTATTTCCCAACAACTCTATTGATTTAAATATTTCTGACTGATAGACAGAAGAACCAACGTACTGTTTTAGGTATGTTTTATCTACTTTTTTTAAATCTTTTATCTTAAAATTCCCGACACGCTGGTTTTGTAGAATTGGCTGAATACAATTATCAGGGACTATGCCAATTTTGCCAGTTGTCGCTCCAGACATAGCAATTAAAATATCACCCGGCTCAACTTGATACTTCTCTCCTCTTCCAATTAATTCAATTGAAATTCTTGCCGCTCTCTCAACCGAAACTAAATCATCCTGAATATCGGAAATTCTCACAACTGGAATTCCCACATCGGAAAAATGTTCCGATTTGAATGCGAATCCACCCCGCACCTGAACATAATCCCCTAGAGCTACAATCTCAATCTTCATCCCAACATCTCCCCAAATACCAAACAACCCAAAACCCAACCCACCAAACCCGATCGACCCTTCTAGAGCATCGATCGTTCTCCATTCTACTCCTCCATAATTCCTTCCTCCAACCGCCTCAACCCCGCCACCAACTCCTCCTCCGTCGGCAACACCAACCGATACTTCGACGCAAAAATCTGCTCACTCTCCGCCAACACCGAATACTTCGCGATCGCCTCATTCTCCACCTTGAGCAGCGATCGGTAATGCGTCCAACTCAATTCAGGACGCACTGCGTCCTGAATTGGGAAAAGCTGATAAAACCGACGCATGTAGCGCAGATTTGTCATGTCAAACCCCTTGCCAAACTCAGCCGTCAGCCTTTCTGCTAGACCTTCTAGGACAGCCTTCCCATACTCCGCCCGCACCTCTCCCCCCTGCTCATCCTCCACAATCAACCGCCCAACCTGCCAATAGGTCAGCACCATCTCCTGATTCACCACCGATCGCACCCGCGATCGCGCCGCCGAAATCAACGTCGAAACCTTCTCGTACAGGGATTGCCACGCTTGTAAGGTCATTTCAACATCCCCTCCAAATCCTTCATCCCCTTCGCAATCTGTTTCTCCAACTCCCCCAACTCCCGCAAAATCTCCCCCGGCGGCACATGCTCCACCACCTCATGCACCACCTCCTTATAACGATTCAAACTCAAATCATAGCCATTCCCCGCAATCTCCTCCTTCAACACACAAAAACTCTGCGCCGTCCGAGGCCGCTCCACCTCCGACCCACAACGCTCCCGCCACCGCACCAACACATCCGGCAAATTATTCTTGCCATGCTCCTCCGGGCTCAACTGCGCCCCCACCCCCAACTTCTCCTCCGGCAACAACGGCTGCCGCTTATCATCCAAACTCCACCCATCCGCCTCCACCTCATAAAACCAAACCCGATCGGTTCCCCCCGAATTCGTCTTCGTAAACAACAAAATCGCCGTCGAAACCCCCGCATAGGGCTTAAACACGCCCCCCGGCAGCTTCACCACCCCCTCCAACTGCTGCTCCTCCACCAAAATCTGCCGCAACTGCTTATGCGCCTTCGACGAGCCAAACAACACCCCATCCGGCACAATCACCGCCGCCCGTCCCCCCACCTTCAGCAACCGCAAAAACAACGCTAAAAACAACAACTCCGTCTTCTTCGTCTTAACAATCTGCTGCAAATCCTTCGCCGTATTATCCGCATCCAACGACCCCGCAAACGGCGGATTCGCCAACACCAACGAATACTTCTCATCCTCCCCAGAATGCTCCTGCGCCAACGAATCCCGATACACCACCTGCGGATTCTCCACCCCATGCAGCAACAGATTCATACTGCCAATCCGCAGCATCGTACTATCAAAATCAAACCCATGGAACATCCCCTGGTGGAAATGCGCCTTCAGCTTCCCATCCCGAAAAATCTCCGGATGCCGATCGCGCAAATACTCCCCCGCCACCACCAAAAAACCACAAGTCCCACTCGCCGGGTCACAAATCACATCCTGCGGCGTCGGAGCCGTCAACTCCACCATCAACTGAATAATTTGCCTCGGCGTCCGAAACTGCCCATTCTGCCCCGCACTGGCAATCTTCCCTAGCATGTACTCGTACAGATCGCCCTTCGTGTCCCGATCGGCCATCGGCACCTGATCCAATAAATCCACTACCTTCTGCAACAATGTGGGCGTCGGAATCGTAAACCGCGCATCCTTCATGTGCATCGCATAGGTCGAGCCATCCCCATACTGCTGCAAAAACTCCGTCCGCAAAAACGGAAACACATAATCCCCCACCACCTCAAACATTTCCCGCGACTCAAAATTCTTAAATCGCGACCACCGAAAGTCCTCATAGGCGCGTTGATGCTTGCCATTGGTGTAAGTCCCTTCCGGGAATAACCGCCGCTCCATCGGCTTCTTCAGACGATTTGCCTTGCGTTCCTCCAGCGTATGCAAATCATCCAACCGTCGCAGAAACAGCAAATAGGTAATCTGTTCCATCACCTCCAGCGGATTGGAAATCCCCCCCGACCAAAACGCATCCCAAATTTTATCGATTTGCGATCGAATTTCACCCGTCAGCATCGGTCATCCCCCGCCTTGATCATCTTTCCATTAGCTATTAAACTCGCACGGATGACGATCTAAAAAACATTTTCAGACCCAAGTAGAACCCTTGCAAATGATAGAGATGCCTTTGACCATAGGCGCAGTAAGCTTTCGCAGAAGTCCGCGATCGCGGCACACTTCGCCATCTCTACTCCGCTTGCAAAAAGGCTAGATAATCCTGGGTAATTTCCTTCACCGCCAACTCGTAGAACCGCTGCCCATGTTCCGGTGTCGCCAGTGCAGGATTCGACCCCATGCGCCCATCGGGGTAGCGCCGCCGAAAATCGATCGCGCCATAAATTTTATGCCCCTTCGCCACAGATTCACTCAACGGTGCAGTTTTAATGGCCTCCGGATAGACAAACTGCGTCACCGCTACTTCACTCGGCGTCGCATGGGAACCCTCCTGATCTCCATAGAGTTCCTTCGCGAGCCGATACACCCCACCGCCCATGTACCAATTACACACGACGCATTGCACATCCTCAGCCCCTTCCAGTCCCATGTCCGCCAAATAGGCATAGGTTTCCGCAAAGGCTGCCTTCAGCGTCGCCACATTGCCGCCATGGCCATTGATAAAGAAAAACCTGCGAAATCCTGCTTTAGCCAGACTTGTTACCGTATCCCGAATCACTAAAATTAACGTACTGGGTTTGAGGCTCATACTGCCTGGAAAGGCCATATGGTGCAGGGCCATCCCCACATTAATCGTCGGTGCGACTAACGCTTCCGTCGCTTCCCCCACGCCCTTGGCGATCGCCTCGGCGCAAATGGCATCCGTCCCAATCAACCCCGTGGGCCCATGCTGCTCCGTAGACCCGATCGGCAGCAAAATCCCCCGCGATCGCTGGAGATAGGTTTCCACTTCCGGCCAAGTACACAAATGCAGCAGCATACATCCAATCTCAATTAGGCTTCCCTCTCTATCTTAGAGTGAACCCGAATCCGTTGATCTTGACTGCCCGTAATTAAGCGATCGTCCTCTGTAAACACGATCGTATGCACAAAATTGCGGTGTATGCCCTCCCCGAATTCCTGGAGTTCAAACACCGTTTCCTGCTGCCATTGCCACAGCCGCACCGCAGGCATCCAACTGCCACTGGCCAGCCATTGCCCATCGGGACTGAAGGCCAACGCCGCAATGCTCCAACCATGTCCCGGTAGAGTTTTTAGTAACTTCCCATTGTCCACCTGCCAAATTTTGATCGTACGATCGTCGCTACCCGTCGCTAACCATTGCCCATCGGGACTAAAGGCCACTGTCGTCACCGCCCAGGTATGGCCCTCCAATTCCTGGTGCAGTTTCAACGTCGCCAACTCCCAAATCCGCACCGTGCGATCGTGGCTGGCACTGGCTAACCATTGCTGATTGGGGCTAACCGCGATCGCGCTAATGGGTAATCGATGTCCGGTGATTGTTTGCAAGAGTTCTCCCGTTTCCCAGTTCCATCGGCGTAGCGTTTTATCCCAACTACTGCTAATGATTTGGTTACTATTGGGGATATCGACTAACCCTGTGATAATTTGGTCATGGGCATTCCATTCCCGGACACAGGTTTTTGTCTGTAAATCCCAGACCCGAAGGGTTTTATCATAGCTCGCTGAAGTCAACCACGGGTGATCCGGTGTCAGCGCTAGGGCAGATACGGTTTTACGGTGGCCGATGAGTTTATCGACGGGCTCCGATCGCTGCAAATCCCACATTCGAATCGTCTGATCTTGGCCAGCGCTGAAGAGCTGCGATCGTGACCCATCCCACAGCAGCGCCGTTACCCCGCCCCGATGTCCCGTCAAGGTTCGCTGGTGCGCCCAAGGACTCGGTGCAAATCGTTGCCCTGGAAATGCCGGAGCTTGCGGTTCACCCATGGCCTGTAACACCTGGTCAACGCTGGTAAAGCGATCGGTAATATTGGGCGTAATTAAGCGATCGAGTAAAGATTGCAATTGTCCACTCACCGCCTCCGGCACAACCGCTTCCCAGCGCCAATTCTGTGCCCCATCATCCCACAGCGCAAAGGGCGAAAGTCCCGTCAGCAAGTAGAGACAGGTCACGCCTAAGCTGTAGAGATCACTCGCAGCTGTCGCACGTCCTTGTAATTGTTCCGGAGCGGCATATTCCGCACTACCGACTAATTCTAAGTTAATCTCCTCTACCGTTGTAGCTTGTAATTGAGCATTTGCGGACTCTAATGTTGCAGGATCTTCTACCGCATTAATTGGCTGAATCGACTGCCAACCGATCAAATAATATTGACCTTCGGCACTCTGTAACAGGTGACTGGGTTGGATATGACGATGGAGAATTCCCGATCGATGCAATGGTTGAAGAATCGCTAAAAGTTGCCTGAGAAATAGCCAGATTTGCGGTTCTGTGAACAATCCTCGATCGTAAACCACAGCAACTAAGTTGTCAGCAACAACATACTGCCAAACTAAGTAAAGGTTTTCTTCCATTGTCCACACATCTAACAACGGAGGAATTCGAGAATCGGGCTTTTGGGTCAGAACTTGCAATGCACGATACAGCGCGATCGATGCAGCCGATCGAAACACCACCTGCACCACGACAGAACTCGACTGGTGGGGTAGAACGGTCTGATGAATTCGCCTATCCCGCGCCAAAATCGTCTGATGCCGGGTACTTTGCCCCAGCCGTTTCACCCCGAAATACCGATCGCGCAGGCATAACGATTGACCACAATGGGCACAAAATTGCATACCGACTGAGTCGCTCAAGCTCTGATGACTCAAGCTCTGATGACTCAAGCTCTGATGACTCAAGCTCTGAGTCAAAGCAACACGATCGAGATTTTCAGGATGGGAACAACGGGGATTAAAGCAATAGGCCATCATATCAAGGCAAGTTGGAGGGTGGCTCAATCACGAGGGGCGGATTGGCAGGCCGATCGCTGGTTCCGCTGGGTGTGGGTAGATTCGCAGGATTCACCGGATTTTCTGGAGCCCCTGCATCGCTGTGCCCTTGGGCTTGGTTCCACAAAATCATCGATAATAAACCATCTACCAATCCCGAACTATTGCCCGATTGCCCGACCAAAATATCGGGAATCAACCGCACATGGCGATCGCCGATGATTTGCATCAGTTGCATTGCGGTGTAGCTGTGGGAGCCTAACGCCTCTACCCCGGCTTGGTAGGTAGCAGCCTTGGCTTGCCCGATCGATCGCACCGCATCGGCTTCCCCACCTGCCCGCAAACGAGTGGCTTCCGCTTCCCCGGTGGCCTGTTTGACCTGGGAATTGGCTTGCAGTTCGGCAATTTTGACATTTTGCTCCGATCGCACTAAATCCGCCTGAATTTCCGCCAAGGAGGTTTCCCGCACCAGTTGCTGCCGTTGGGTTTGTGCCTGCTGCTGCACTTCGTAGGTCTTGCGTTGTTCCTCCGCAATTTTGCGATCGGTCTGGGTTTGCATCAGACTTTCTGGCGGTTGAATGTCGCCAATCAGAGTATCGATCGCCTGCACGTCATAGCCCCGCAGCGCCACTTTAATGTATTCCGCTGCCTCCGACTGCCGCTCACTCCGGGCACTCAGGAAATCCAACACGGTGTAATCCTGGGCAGAGTTGCGGAAATAGTTGCCGATCGTGGGTTCCAGCACATGATCGACCAAATTCTGCATCGAACCCACGCGGGAAATCACCTTCGGCGCATCCAATGCCCCCACATGGATAATCTGCGCCACTTCTAGGTCAAAGGCAAATCCATCCCGCGATCGCACCGTCAACGCCCCCAGTTTGGCGTCATAATTATGGCGTTCTGTCCGCACTGACCAGTTCAGCACAATATTCGTCGTCGGAACCAGTTCCACCTTCATCACCCTTGTATTGATGGGATGCTTACCGGGATAGAGCGGTTCTGTCCACACCCCTTTGTGGCCGGGATGCACCAAGTCCCCATGGGTAAAGGCCGCGCCACTGATATCCTCATGGGCCTTACCCACATAGGAAATTACAACACCCACATAGCCGATCGGGATTTCCGTCATCGGCACCGGTTCCACCTGCACCAGCCACGGATTCAAGTTCCATGACCCCGATAGCAAAATCTGTTCCTGCAACCCCCGACGCCCACCCGCTTGGATAAACGCTTGACCATTTTGGAAATTGTTGTGGCCGGGAATGGTACACCCTGCAATCTCGCCCGGTTCGATCGGCATCCCATCCAGGGTCGTCACAATGCCCACTTTGTCAGGCACGATGTGCTGCACCATCAACTGCTCGTGGGTCATGCCTTCCTTGGAAGCCGTTTCAGCCGTAATCACCTTAAACAGTGCCGTATTGATGCGATAGGTTCCCGTCGTCAGAAAACCCATCTGCCGACCTTTTTCGCCCTTGTTTAACAAAAACTTGCGGGCATCCTGGAAATTGTCACACTCCACGACTTTGCCCAGAATGCGCTCGGAAGGAATCGCCTCGCCATCATTGGCCACTAGGAGCGCAATTTGTCCCTGGGGAATCACCACCACCGATTCCTTGCGCACGGAATATTGCCAGGGCCAGTAGCCCCAGTGCCAACCGGGAGCTAGGGTATCGGCTTGGTAGCCCGGCTCGCCGTTCAGCGCAACCAGTCGTCCCGGTGGTAAGCTTTTGCCCGCAAAGGAAACTTTTTTCACGACGATACCGACTTCCCGTTCGCCAATAATCACCAGTCCCGCTGCAAAAGTGATAATCAGTCCTGTCCCAATGACCGCCAAGGGCACGCTCCAGATGGGTAAACTCCCAACCACGATCGGTTGCAGGGTCGCGATCGATCCAGCGGTGTGTGCTGAAGAGGTGAGCTGGTTGGCTGGATTGAAGGAGATGGTTTGTGCGAGGGGCAGTTTTGGGGAAAGGGTAGATGCTGAAGGTGCGATCGTCGAACTGAGCAACACGTTAGACGGCACAATCGGGTTGCTGAGGGGTTCGGCCAAGGCTGGATGGAGGATAGCGCCGCTTGCAACGATCGTGCTGGAAGCCACTACTGAAGCTGCAAATTGAGCGAACAGACGGGATGCCCGCAACGAAAAGGAATTAAAGCGATTCATAGGTAAACAATAGTCCGGACAGTTTTAAATCGACAACGGTAGAATGCGGGTTTCAGCATCCTCAGTGAGGTCGAATGCCAACGGTGGAATGCAGGTTTCAGCTTCCGTTCCAAAAAGTGTCCGGAGTATTGGGTAAAGATTTAGAATAGTAAAAGAATTTGGAGTGAAGTGATAGACAGACAACGCTTCAAAATCAAGCAAACCCAAAGACTGGGTCGGTGTCAGTGACTGGGCAGTGGTTGGGGTCAGGTCAGTACCGAGATTGCTGCGCCGAGATCGGTAGATGGGTTTTGACTTGAGCAGAGAACTTCTCGAGTTAGGACTCTTTTCAGCCTACAACTCCTGCTATGGGAGCGATCGGTTTTTAATCTCAACGTAATCTTTCCAGGCAATTGTGCAGCGTCAAGGTTGTTGGGGGATTGCTGCCACAATTGCCAGATCACTACAAATCAGCGATCGGCGTTTCCGGAAAAACTGCCGATCGCTGATCATTTAGCCGCCATCATAATGGGCCTACAATCCTGCGAATTCCTGCTAGGACAACTGCAATTGCGGAACAGACATTGCTTGGCTACATTCTACAGAATGAACTGTTCCTTCGTAGTAGAGAATCTTGCCCCGTGCATTCCGAACTGCATAGATGTTTTCAGTAATCCACAGAGTACTGCCATCCTGGCAATACACTTCGGAGGTTACGCCCAAAATATGTCCCTGTTGGCGTAATTGCTGAACCAGTTCTTGTCTCCGGTCTGGTTGGACATAAAGCTGGGTGCTAATATCCGTCATGGCAGCAATCAGATCTTCGCAGGAAGCATACTTGTAGAGGTTGGCTAAGGCTCGGTTTACTTTCAAGAACCGCCCCTCAGGACTGCTTTGAAACATCCCTTCGTTCGATCGTTCAAACAAACTGAGATAGCGTTCTTCCATTTGTCGCCGCTCTGTCAGTTCATCTTGGAGCCGAACATTCTGGTTTTCTAAGCGCTTTTGCAGGCTGCGAATTTTCAGTTGGTTATCAACCCGCACCAAGACTTCTTCAATCTGAAAGGGCTTGGTGATGTAGTCCGAGCCACCTAGTCCAAAGGCTTTTACCTTACTAGAGGCATCATGAATGGCACTGACGAAAATGACGGGAATATCCTGCGTTAGGGTATAGTTACGCAGATATTCACAGACGGCATAACCATCCATATCTGGCATCATAATGTCCAACAGCACCACATCGGGAATGGCATTCTGAATCGATGCCATGGCTTCCTTCCCAGACAGGGCCGTGTGAATGTCATAGCCTTGTCGCTTCAGTGCTGCCGATAGTAGGGTGAGGTTACTTTGCACATCATCCACAATCAGCACAGTGCCCTTATGATTGCCGTCAAAGGGTTTGAGGTGCAGCAGAGAAAAAATTTTGTCTTCCGTTTTCTGCAATTCCGGGCGATTCCTGGCACCCTGTCCACTCAAGCTTTGGTGAACGAGGGCTAACCGTTCCAGCTCATCAACAACGGAGTTAGCTCGCTGCTCATTGTCGTAGAGGCTAGAAAGTACCACATTAAGATCGCTGGTTGCGTCTGCCTGGATCCCGGCTCCCTGCTGGTTGTCAAATTTTAAGCGATCGAGATTTTGTCGAAGTAACTTACGAATGTAGTAGCTAATGCCAGGAGACAGCTGTAGGCGCATAAGGGAGCACTCGTACAAGGATGAAGTAAGCGTCTATATAGACCTCCTCCCATCTGCCTAGGGAGATCCCAATAGGATGTGATCAGGATGGCATTTGAGGTAGATCCCAGACGATAGACTCAGTGTTCCCATTTCTAGCCAAGATCTCATGATATTCCTAGAAAAATCAGAGTGATTTAGCTGATCTTTGCTGGCTCTAAACCCCGTTGAAAATTTGGTTCAGAATCTGGTTACAGACCGACTATCCACCGTCGGTCTACTCAATCAATGGGTTTCCGGTGCTCCCGTTTGGCAAAGCGGATCGGGCGGAGAGCCCATGCCCTAAGCTCGTATTTGCTGGACCGATGGTGTCTCGCTCGGTTGGCTCTGTTTCAAGGCCACGCTCCGACGGGCGGCTTCCACAAATCGGCTGACGCGAATGGGATCGATCGGGTTATCCCGTTTGCCTTGCCGTTTGAGGGAGCTAGAAACAATCACTCCATCGGCGGCTTGCATTAGTTGGGGAATATTCTCCCAGGTCGCCCCACTGCCGATGAAAACCGGAGTCTCCTGGGCTGCACTACTGGCAAGTTCCAAATCCTGTAAATCGGGGGGACTACCCGTTGCCCAACCGGAGAAAATCACCGCATCGGCCAAGCCCCGCTCGATCGTATCCTGTACCGCCGTGGTTAAATTTGGCGTTCCTAGAGGACGGGCATGTTTCACCAATACATCAGCAAAAATTTTGACATCACTGCCCAGTTCCCGGCGGTAGCGCATCAATTCATGGGCCTTGCCTTCAATGACACCCTGATCGGTAACCATTGCACCTGTCCACACGTTGACCCGGATAAAGGGAGCCTCAACACAACTGGCGATCGCAATCGCACTACGAGCATCATTCCGCAGCACATTAACCCCGATCGGCACGGTCACCAAGCTTTGCAGCCGCTGGATCACTACCGTCATGGCGCTCACCACCGCCGGATCGACTTGATCTTTCGGAAAGGGCGCATCAAAAAAATTTTCCACAATAATGCCATCCACGCCCCCCGCCGCCAAGGCCGTTGCTTCTTGTTCGGCGCGATCGACGATCGCCCGCAGGCTGCCTCCCCAACGGGGAGAGGTGGGCAGGGGCATCAAATGCACGACACCAATGATAGGATTAGGGGTTCTGAAGATTTGTTTTAAGTCCACGTGAGCTATGAGTCTTGGCGTTTTGAAGCAAGGTCTATCTTACATCTATCGTAAAACGCTATCGTAAAACACAACCCGTTTAGATTTCATTTAGATTTGTGGTTGTCAGCGATCGTTGTTGATAAACCATTCCTTAATCAAGGTTAAGTCACCACCGATGAAGTGACTTTGATCTCAAATTTCGATCGGGAAATCGGGCATAGTGTAAATCGGGCATCGTGTAAATCAGGCATCGTATAAGCGATAACCAGCCCGATCCCCTCAAGGATCCACCCTGAATCTTTCATCTGTGGAGAACTGCCGTGCAAGCCAAGGAGATTATTAAGGAGGCGAATCTGCTGTATAAGGCGCTTGCCCCGGTTTTGCAGTTGGGCCCAGCCTACAGTGATTACGTTTTGACGGACTTGGCGCGGGTGGTGCGGATCTGTGGCCGCAGCAATGCGGATATTAGCTCCAATGAATTGTTGGCCTACTTGGTGCTGTTCGGGCTGGTTAAAGCGGATAAAGACAAATTAAATGTGGCGTTGCACCTCTGGGACTATTCCAGCCAAACCCGGCGGGAGTATGAGAAGCAGACGCTCAAGCTGATCATGGACTTTACCCAACAGGATGGAGCCATCGATCGCTTGGAGCTACCGGGACTGCTGGAGGCGATCGACACCAACCGGGGAACGCAATACACCACCCACGTCATCAACGCCATCTATCGATTTGCCCAGATCATTATCAAAGCCGATAACCAAGTCACGATGCAGGAAATGGATGCCCTGTCGTTGATTTGGAAGTTATTGCACAACAGTTCCAGTAATGCAGGCAATTTGTCAGGAAACGATCGATCGGTCAATCCCGCTGCCGCCAATCCCGCTGCCACCGATCCCGCCCAACTCTCGGATGTGATGGCGGAGTTGAATCAGTTGATTGGTATGACGGAGGTGAAAGAAGAGGTCAAAACCCTGACGAATTTCCTACGGGTGCAACAGGTGCGATCGCAGCGGGGACTGGCCAAAACCCCGGTCTCGCTCCATGCTGTCTTTTGTGGCCCGCCGGGTACCGGAAAAACCACCGTGGCACGGCTGATGGGCAAGATCTACAAAGATTTGGGGTTTTTGACGAAGGGGCATTTGGTGGAAACCGATCGCTCCGGGATGGTGGCGGGCTATGTGGGCCAGACAGCGCAGAATGTGGATGAACTAGTGACCCAAGCGCTGGATGGGGTGCTGTTCATCGATGAAGCTTACACCCTGAAGCCACCGGGGGATGGCCGCGACTTTGGGCAAGAGGCGATCGATACCTTACTGAAACGCATGGAAGATCACCGCGATCGCTTGGTGGTAGTCGTTGCGGGCTATCAAGCGGAAATGCAGGCGTTTATTGAATCTAACCCTGGTTTGAAATCCCGATTTAACCGTTATTTTTACTTCAACGACTACACCCCCGATGAACTCCTGGAAATTTTCCTTAAACTGGCCGAAAAAAGCCATTTCACCTTAACGCCCCCCGCTCAGCAAGCGACCCTCAAGGTCTTGCAAAGTGTCTACGAAAACCGGGACAAAACCTTTGGCAATGCTCGTCTAGTGCGGAATTTGTTTGAAAAAATTGTGGAACGGCAGGCCAATCGCCTGGCATCGGTGAGTCAGTACGACTTGACCGATCGCTTGCTAACGACGCTTCAGCCAGAAGACATTCCCGTGGATGAGTATTTGGGGGCTGACCATTGGATGCCCTTGGAAAATGACGGGCAAGCGCCTGTCAGTGGCAGTTTGACGCAGATTGACCAGGAATTAGCCCAGGATGTTTGGTCGGAGCCGTCAGAGATCGAGGCCAGTTATGGGCCAGTCAATGGGCCAGTCAATGGGCCAGTCACACCGCAGAATAGTGCAACGCTAGCAAGCTCAATCAGCATAAGCTCCATAGATGCCAGCCCAGTAGGCACCCACCTAGGCTCCACGATCGACCCGTCCCTTAATCCTGTTTTCGACCAACCCCCGCCCCCTGTTCCCGCAGAACTGACGGTGGAACGCACGATCGCACCCGTGGAGCAACCCCAAACCTCGACCTTACAACCCCCGCCGCCTGTCCCGGTTGTTGCCCCCTCTGCAGTGACGCCGGAAAATACCCTGATGCAGATTCAGGCATTGATGGCGCGATCGCTGCAAGCCCAGGGCATTCAGGCCAAAGCCAATTTGCGCAACGGTTGCTTGCAAGTGATGTTTGAAGCGACTCCTGCGCCGGAGATGCCCAAAATGATCGTCCTTATGCGCCACCTCATTCAAAAAGTCGGCACCCAAAATATTTCGCGATTACAACTCTATGGCCGAGAACTGGGCCAAGAATTTCCGACTTGGAGCAAAGAATTTCGGCTGGGTTAGCGGTCTGTCAAATCGTCTGGCATAAATCGATCGTCCAGCACAAATTGCTTGAGGAATTATTTAAGGGAAGAAATTCCTCAAACAATTTCTTCCCAGTCCTGCTCAAAAATGCAAAAAAGGGAAGAAGTTAGTACTTCCTCCCTTTCTATGCGGATGGCGAGACTCGAACTCGCAAGGCAATGCCACACGCACCTCAAGCGTGCGCGTATACCAATTCCGCCACATCCGCGCATAGTTATCACTTGGTTTTCCCAAGCTTTAGTATTGTAGCAAAGAAATTCTACTTGGCTAGCGTTTTACATAAAAAATCTTGGGAACGGGGAATGAACCGCTCAGAAATGACTTGTCAAAGGACACTATTCAGTTTTCAATGATTGGCTAGTGCGATCGCCCTTACTCACCTGCCAATCCCAAACCTATGCCGTTCCATGCGTCTCTGGCTCAATTAATTGAAATTACCCATGCCACTGGTTTGAACCTGGAAGATTTAACCCAAGTTGCTGCAGGGCTGACCACCGATAGTCGTACAATTCAGCCGGGACAACTGTTTCTAGCGCTGCGGGGAGAACGGTTTGATGGGCATCAGTTTGTGGAAACCGCGATCGCCCAAGGGGCAGTGGCGGCCATCGTCGATCGGCAATATCCCGTTGCGGACTCCGCGTTACCCTTAATCCAGGTAGACGATACCCTCAAAGCCTATCAAGCGATCGGGCGTTGGTGGCGGCAACAGTTTAATATCCCAGTGATTGGGATTACGGGATCCGTGGGTAAAACCACCATGAAGGAACTGGTGGCGGCGATGCTATCCCACTACGGTAAGGTGCTCAAAAGTCAGGCGAACTTTAATAACGAAATTGGGGTACCACTGACCCTGTTGCAGTTGGAAGCGGATCACGACTTTGCGGTGATTGAAATGGGGATGCGCGGTCGGGGACAAATTGCTGAACTGGCGCAGATTGCTGAACCGACGATCGGGCTAATCACCACCGTTGGGACAGCCCATATTGAATTGCTGGGTTCCCGTGAGGCGATCGCGGAGGCGAAGTGTGAATTGTTCGCAGAATTGGCACCGGACAAAATTGCGATTTTTAATGCAGATAATGCGCTGTTAACCCAAACGGCAGCAAGCGTCTGGCAAGGGAAGACGCTGTCCTATGGCTTTACCCAAGGAGATTTGCAAGGTCAGTTATCGGATGGAGAGACGATCGAAATTGCGGGTGTGCAATACCCCCTGCCGTTACCGGGAGAACACAATGCCATTAATTATCTAGGGGCGCTGGCGGTTTTGAAGGCGTTGAATTTGAGTTGGCAGCCCTTTGAGGCAGGATTAGCGATCGATCTACCGGGTGGGCGAGCGAAACGCTACGAATTGCCTAACGACATTGCGCTGTTGGATGAAACCTATAATGCAGGGCTAGAATCCATGCTGGCATCCCTCAAGCTGCTCTCGCAAACCCCCGGAAGTCGCCGCATTGCTGTTTTAGGCACAATGCGGGAATTGGGAGAATTTTCTGTTCCGTTCCACCGTCAAGTGGGAGAACAGGTGCGGGAACTCCAGATCGATCGCTTGCTGATTTTGGCCGATCCCGCTGAAGCTGAAGCCCTCGCCCAGGGGGCTGCCCCAGTTCCGACGGAAACCTTTGACAGCCATGAAGCGGCGGTAGAACGGCTGCGAACCTTGATGCAACCGGGCGATCGTGTCTTATTCAAAGCCTCCCGCGCAGTGGGACTCGATCGGGTCGTGAATGCCCTGCGATCGTAGACGTCAACCCATGAAGACCGGAGCATTTAACTGGATTTGCAGATAGGTTGCTCTAGGATGAAATAAAACGTGGTGCCAATGCCAAATTGAGAGTCTACCCAAATTCGACCCCCATGGTTTTCCACAATTTTTTTACAGGTTGCTAAACCAATGCCAGTGCCTGGATAGGTCTTGCTGTTATACAAGCGACGAAATGCTTCAAAAATTTGCTCTCGGTTTTCGGGTTTGATGCCAATACCATTGTCATGGATGCTAAATAACCAAGCATTTCCTCGTTTTTCTGCACCAATCTTGACTTGGGGGAGTATATTTGGCTGCACAAACTTCAATGCGTTGCTGATGAGGTTTTGGAAGAGTTGAATTAACTGTGTTTCATTGCCTTGTAATGTAGGCAAGTTTTGGTACAGAATATCGGCTTTCTTTTCATCGATCGTAACTCGTAAATTTTCAATAACTATTTCTAATAGTAAGTTGCAATCTATAGTTGTCCAGTCGAGGGCTTCTCGTCCAACCTTGGCATAGATTAATAGGTCATGAATTAATTGCTGCATTCGGCCACCTGCTGCTGCCACTCGATCGAGATATTCAAGGACAGTATCGTCCAGAGTCTCTTGATACTGCATCTTGACCAGCTTAATAAAACCAGTGACACTTTGCAGAGGTTGTTGTAGGTCATGGGAAACGATGTGGGCAAATTGTTCTAATTCTCGATTAGATTGCTCTAAGGCTAAATTTCGTTCAATCAACTGTTTTTGTAAGCGTTGAAGCTTTAAATGATGTTCGACACGAGCCAATACCTCCGCCTCTTGAAACGGTTTTGTGATGTAGTCTTCTGCCCCAACAGTAAAGGCTTTGACTTTGTCTAAAGCTTCATCGAGAGCACTTAGAAAAATAATGGGAATGTTTTGAGTTTTTTCATTGTCTTTAAGCGATCGACAAACGCTATACCCATCCATTTCCGGCATCATGATATCCAAAAGAATCAAGTCAGGTAAGCAAACCTCGATCGATCGTAGTGCCAATGGCCCACTGGGGGCCAAGCGTACAGTATAACCATGGTCAGTCAGAACCTTGGCCAGTAAGTGTAAATTGGCAGGAGTATCATCAACGACAAGAATATTGCCTTGAGTAGAATACAAACTATTCGAGTTCATAGTTCCAATTTGTAGTGAGTGCGAAAAATCGTAAAGGCTAAAAGCATAGAGTCTTGTCTAGGATCGAGTCAGTTATACTCAGAAAACCTAGAAGCTATTCTGAACTGAGAGAGCTCTAGCCAAGAACAGGCTAAGGACATCAGTGAATCACGAGTCAATTACTAGGAAAATGCCGATCATTGAAGCAAGATTGAGGCGATCGAAGTCGAGGTCATGAGGAAAATGTCTATAATAAATTTACCCCCTGTAAAAGATTCATTAACTGATCATATTGAAAGTTATTACTCATCTGGATCAGTGTCTTGGCCAATGCAGGATGTTGGACTTCAATTTCACTAATGAGGGTGACCATCCGACTGAGATTGAGTTCCAAAATAGCTTGCTGAAATTGAACTTTCCAGGCTAACGGTAAAGTATCTAAGATATCCGAGGCTAACACTGTTTTTGGTAAAGCGAGGATATCTTGCTCTACAGAAGCATCCGCATAAATGAAGCGAATACCCAAATGCTTTTCTAGTTTTTCAATGATGACCTCCTCACGAAAGGGTTTACGGACAAAATCATCACACCCCATATCCAGAATGAGGGAGCGATCGTCTTCGAAGGCACTAGCGGTCAACGCAATCACGACCGTTGCCTGTCCCCGAACATGGGATTTAATATGCTGGGAGGCTTCATAACCATCCATGACGGGCATACGCATATCCATCCAAATTAAATGCGGTTGCCAAGTTTCCCAAATTTGAATGGCTTCCTGGCCATTCGCCGCTTCTCGTACTTCAAAGCCCAAGCGATCGAGCGTTTTGACCAAAAGCTTACGATTCGTCCATTTATCCTCGGCGACTAAAAGACGGTAGCGAGGTTGATCGGGAGCCACACTAATCACCTGGCGAGGCAAGTGGCAGTCTTCCAGCTCGCCCACATTGGCAATACCTACAGGAATTTGAAATTCCACTGTGGTTCCACTCCCTAATTTACTCTTAAGAGTGATTTGCCCCCCCATCAGTTGAATAAACCGATGGCAAATGGCTAAACCTAGTCCCGTTCCTGGTTGAGCGGTTCGTTGTGTCTGGATCTGGACAAAGGGGTGAAATAATTGACCTAAATCCTCGTCAGCAATGCCTGACCCCGTATCTGTAATTTCAAATTGCAATGTTTGCTGATCTAAACAACCACCTTCAGACAAACTAGCAGACATTTGTGATGCAGCGGACATCACTCGAACTCGCAGTGATACACCTCCTTGGTGCGTGAACTTGACTGCATTTCCTAACAAATTAATTAAAATTTGTCGTAGCTTACTTTTATCTGTTTGAATGTAATGAGGAAGTTCAGGACAATAGTCAAAAATGAGTTGGAGTCCTTGAGTTTCAGCCTTGAGGTGAAACATCTCTTCCAACGTTTTCAAAAGTAGTCGTAAATCAAAACAGCTTACGTTTAGAGACACCTTGCCTGCTTCAATTTTAGACATATCTAAAATGTCATTAATCAAAGCAAGTAAATGTTCTCCACTGTGA
This sequence comes from Alkalinema pantanalense CENA528, assembly GCF_050753345.1. Lineage (NCBI taxonomy): Bacteria > Bacillati > Cyanobacteriota > Cyanophyceae > Leptolyngbyales > Leptolyngbyaceae > Alkalinema > Alkalinema pantanalense. The sequence goes on from NZ_JBLZFX010000034.1 coordinate 17,321, forward strand.
AGAATAATATCTAGGCCGTTCTGAATTGCGGGTGTTAGAAAGGGTTCGTGTTGCAATAGTTGGCTATATCCCAAAACTGCATTGAGGGGAGTTCGCAGTTCATGGCTCATCCTTGCCAAAAATTCACTTTTTGCTTGATTAGCTGCGTCGGCTTGTTCCTTCGCCAATTGTAGTTGAATGTTTTGTTCTTTGAGTTGCTGTTGCTGCTCCAGTAATTGTTGTTGTAAGTGTCGAATGGTCAGTTGATGTTCAACCCGTGCGAGCACTTCTTCAATTTGAAAGGGTTTTGTAATGTAATCTGCACCTCCTACTGCAAAAGCCTGCACTTTATCGATGGCATCATCAAGAGCACTCAAAAAAATAACCGGGATTTCACGGTTTTTTTCGTCAGCCTTTAGCCATCGACAGACTTCAAAGCCGTCCATTTCAGGCATGCGAATATCCAGTAAGATTAAATCGGGGGGAGAGGCTTGAACGCTCATCAAGGCTAGGGAACCACTTTTGACACAGCGGATGGAATATCCTTGCTGAGTCAGGGTTGCAGACAAAACTCGGAGATTCTCCAAAGAATCATCAACAATTAGAATAATGCCTTTCCGTGGAGACAATTTGGCGTTCATCATTCGGTTGGAGGAGGACAGGCGAAACTCTGTATAAATGGACTCTTCTGACTAGAATGGACTGGCAGACAGAATAAAACATCACCCAGTGGGTTTTATCTTAGGGGATTAAGCGATGATATGCCTCCGCAATCAAATCTAAAATTTGTTCAAAATCAAAGGAATGAATTTTGTGGGTGATCAAAAGGCGCAGGTCTGATTGTTCCTCTGGAATCAATGGGAGTAAGCTAAGAATCTTTTCTACATTCACTTCAATCGTGGCTTGTTGTAGTTGATCCACCCAATCAATTGGCATAGCTTGGAGTTCCGTCAGGGCTACCTCGATCGAAGGGACAGCCTCAGCCGAATTGGAGGATTGGCTTGAGGGAGGGGCCGCAAATAAATAGCGCACACCCAAGTGTTCCACCAACTTATCAAGAATGATGCGATCCTGTAGGGGTTTAGTGACAAAGTCATCACAGCCCATCGCTAAGGTTTTTGTGCGCTCTTCCGCAAAGGCTCCGGCAGTCAAGGCAATAATTTTGGTGGGCGTTGAGGGCCGTGCAGGAGAAGTAGTAGTTGCTGTTGTTTGCTGAGGATCTTCGATCGCTGTGGTCAGCAGATTTCGATGGGATTGTTCCCGTTGGCGAATTTGTTGAGTGGCTTCGTAGCCATTCATGATAGGCATTCGCATATCCATCCATATTAAATGCGGTTGCCAAGTTTCCCAGAGTTCCACTGCTTCCTGGCCATTAGTGGCCTCCCGTACATGAAACCCTAAGGATTGCAACAGTAATAACATGAGTTTTCGATTGGCCAGGTGATCTTCTACTACCAGAATGCGATAAGTCGGTTGTCCTGGGGCGAGGCCGATTGGTCGTTGGGGGAAATGGGTGCAGGGGATGAGATCTGAGGTCACCCGTTCGATCGGGATATGGAACCGGAAACAAGAACCTTGCCCGACTTGGCTGGACACGGTCAGTTCCCCACCCATCAACCGGACAAACTCGCGGCTAATCGGTAATCCTAAGCCAGTACCTTCTTGTAACCGAGGTTGGGTAGAAGACTGGATAAATGGCTCAAAGAGGAGATGGATTTCCTCCGGAGCAATTCCCATGCCTGTATCTTCCACTTCACAGATCACGTACGCAGCCTGATCCAGGTTGATCCCGTTAAATGTTGTGGGGATCGCCCAGTTTGGTGCCGTGACATCGTGGCAACTCACCCGAAGTTTCACAGAGCCGCGATCGGTAAATTTAATCGCGTTGCTGAGTAAATTGATGAGAACTTGGCGCAATTTATTTTCATCGGTTTGGATGTATTGAGGCAAGACCTCTGTGCGTTCCCAGCTGAGTTTCAATCCTTTCTGTTCTGCTTTGAGCTGAAACATTTGGATTAAACCTTCTAAAAACGCCCGAAGATCGAAGGGATTAGGATGGAACGTGCTGCGTCCCGCTTCAATTTTTGACATCTCTAAAATGTCATTAATCAGTCCTAGTAAATGTTCACCACTGCTGTTAATAATTGAGAGCTGTTCTTGGTGAGTTGAATTCAGATTGGGGTCATGGGCTAGCAATTGGCTAAACCCAAGAATGGCATTGAGGGGTGTGCGGAGTTCATGGCTCATGTTGGCTAGGAATGCACTCTTGGTTCGGTTAGCCGCTTCCGCAGACTCCATGGCTTGTCGGAGTTCTGCCGTCCGGTCTTCTACACGGCGTTCTAGCTCAAGGTTGGATTGGCGCAGCACCTCTTCCATTTGCTTGCGTACCGTCACATCCCGGAAAACCGCAACCCCACCAATCCCACTCCCTGTGGCATCAGTCAGGGGGCGTGCAGTGACTTCAACATGTACCCCCTCGGGCCGCATGGCATTCCGCAAAACAACTTCCACCTGATCAGTTGCATAGCCTTGGATTGCTTGCACTAGGGGAATATGGGAAACCGGACAGGGACTGCCATTGGGTAAATAAATCCCCCACAGGCTCTGCCAGTCTTGTGCCTGTGAATGGAGCCCTGGAAGTCCGGTAATCTGCTCTACGGCAGGATTATGCAAAATGATCTCTCCTGTGCAATTGGCAACCACGACGCCATCGCCCATGCTATTTAGAATAGTTTGTAATAATTGGGTTTGTTGTTGTAATTCCTCCGTGCGTTGCTGCACCCGTTGTTCTAATTCTTGGTTGAGTTCAGCTAGGGCTTGTTCCGTTTGTTTGCGGTGGGTAATGTCCATGGCAATCCCAGCAGTGCCTAGAATTTCACCCCTATCAGTAACGATCGGTGTTTTAATGGTTTCTAGCCACTGTTCCTGTCCATCAAAGGTGATCAGCCGTTCTTCCACACGCTTTTGCTGTCGAGATTGCATGACGTTCCTATCCTCTCGAACATACTCAGCCGCTAGGTCAAGGAGCCAAATATCCTGGTCTTGCATGCCGACCAATTGTTCCGGGGTGTAACCACAGGCTTGGGCAAAGGGTTGATTTACGGCTAGGAAACGACTCTCAGTATCTTTTAACCAGGCAATGTGGGGAATATTATTCAGTAGTGAAATGACCTGTTGTTCTCGAATTTTTGCTTCGGTTTCGGCTCGTTTCAGATTTGCTTCCGTTTCTTTTAAAGCAGTAATGTCTGTAATGGCTCCTAGATACCCGATCGTATTGCCAGTGGTATCCATTTCTGGCGTAATTTGACAGTAGAACCAGGAAATTTGGCCATCGGGTAATAGATAACGACCTTCGCCTTGGTAATAGCCGCCTTGCTCTGCGTAAGCTTGCTGCCAAGCCTGTAAGGCCCACTCCCGATCGTCAGGATGAATCGTTTGCACCCAGCCATACCCCATGGCCGTTTCCGGTGGTTGCTGGGTCAGTTCACACCAGCGCTTATTGACATAGACACATTGCCCTGTATGGTCAAAACGAAACAGGCCAACAGGTACGGCTTCGGTTAGTGCAGCGTAGCGCCGCTCACTGGCTTTACGTCCGCTAATATCCGTCACAGTGCCCACATAACCTAGGATGTGTCCTTGGTCATCCCGTTCTGGTACCGCTTGTCCCATCACCCAAGTCACTGTGCCATCGGGCTTTTGAAGACCATATTCACTGGTAAAAGGTTGCTGATTCTGGACTGCGGTCTGCCATTCTTGAATGACTCGATCGCGATCTAGGGAATAAATTGCCTGTTCCCAGTTGTTACTGGGGGGATTCTCTAGCAATAGTCCTGCCATCTCTAACCATTTGGGGTTGTGGTAGAGGCTGTTGCCTGCGGCATCGGTTCGGAAAATGCCCACGGGTGCATATTCAGTTAGGGTTGCATAGCGGTGTTCACTCTGACGAAGGGCTTCCGTTCGTTCCTGTACCCGTTGTTCCAGGTTTTGGGAATAGGCTTCCAATTGTTGGTACAGTCGCGAATTTTCCAAGGCGATCGCGGCTTGAGTACAGAGAATTTTTAACAAATCCACCTGCCCATGACTAAAGGCTGCGGGCGTGACTTCATTTTCTAAATACAACACTCCCATCAATTTCCCTTGGCCTAAAATTGGCATGGCTAGAACGGAACAAACGGGATGGGTTTGCCAGTAGGGATGGGTCACAAACCAAGAGGTGAGACGAACTTCATCTAATACGATCGGTTCTTGGCAGTTGATAACGTAGTGAATAAGAGGTAGGGGTACATCCGAATGTGATTTCAAAGGAACTTGGGGTGGGAGGATGATTTGAGTCTCAAGATGACTCGCGATCGCGGCGATCGTCCAATCATGGTCTTCCTGCAAAATGACGACGCCACGGGTTGCTCCAGCATTTTCCAATACCACCTGCATCAACTTGGTCAGTAACTGATCAAGCACCACTTCCCCCGCTAGAATTTGCGAGGCTTTGACGATCGATGAAAAATCTAAAACCTGTCCCAGCCGCAAACTGGTCTGAAAATGGTGGGCAGTATTGGGGCTTTGGTCAGTACTGGGACTGGAGAATTCTGCAGGTCGCAACGGAGGCAGCAAGAGGTTGCCATAGCGTTGTTGAAGGTCATCTGTCTTTGCTTTCGCGCCCCATCGGGCGTAGGCGTAGTAGGCATCGGTAAGATAAACTTGGGCAATTTTGGGTTTGTCCCAACTCAGATAAAATTCTGCAGCACGCTCGTTGGCTAGGGCTTCGTCTTGAATAAAGCGATGTTTTTTAGCATTGGCGATCGCGCGATCGTAGAACTCCATCGCTGCAAGGGGGTTGCCCAAAATCGCTTGCCGCTCTGCTTCAACCAATTCCCAGCGATGTTGATGATTTTCAGGCACCAAATTTGCCCACCGTTGCAGTTTTTGTTGATGAACCCTCACCTGTTCTAAATAGAGGGCGATCTGGTGAGAAGCCGCCCCTCGACAACAGGCTAATAAGATCAAAGCGTGATAGAACGGGAAACGATACCTTAACCCATTCAACATAATCTGAAGCTTGGTCTCATCCCCTGAACCTTCGTCCAGATCCAACAGAGAGAGTTGTTGGTTGGCTAGTGTGAAATGACCAAAGAGATAATACAGAAAACATTGATGAAAACAAAGTATTGGTAAAACGGAAAAGTCTGTATTAGGCAGAAAAAATCGATCTGCATAACAAGCTTCTCCCTGTAAGTTGTAGAAGTCAGAATTCAAACCTCCTTCAGCAGATTGAGCGGTTCCTCGACGACCTAATAGGGTCAGCACTAACTGCTGATTAATGCGATGGCATTGTAGCGCTGTAATTTGTTTTACCTGAGCAAGCATTTGCCCATACTGCTCCATCTCATCGGCTAACTGGACTAACTCATGGCCACAAAAATAACGATGCTCACAATACATCACCGCATTCAAGGCCATACATTCCCAATCACCCGTTGCTAAGCCCCAGTGATACCCTTCTAGAAACCCCGGAAGTCCTTGCGCCAAGGGTTTTTTCCAGTGCTGAATAAAGGTGGATGTGATAAACAATGCCCGACTTGTCCAAGGTCTGGCTTGTAAGCGTTCTAACAACTGTAGGGCCAATTGACCAAATTCGTAGCCTACATTTGGGTCTTCTAGGATGCCACAGAGCAAAATTCCATAATCTCCATAGGAAATACCTGAAATGATGCAATTTCCACCTAGGAGGGATAGCTCAATTTGTTTAAAAATCAGCAAGGCAAGTAAAGTGGGCGCAATCACTGCGGCAGACCCAGAAAGGTTCGTGAGAATTTGCATTGCCGCTAAGTCATTGGGATTGGTCATAGGCGGGAGATCTAACAATCCCAAAGGAGAAGGTTCAGAGTCGGTCTGTTGATCAGTAGGAGAACCCGTTATGTCAGACTCTTGGTCTAGGCATAGGCGATAAATCCATAATTGACGAATTCTGCGCCCCTCCATGATCACATCCATCGAATTAGGCTGTTCTGGGAATGTGATATTTAAGGATTGTAGGATGTGAAGCCCTGTGTTTAATGCTTGCTGTAATTGTCCCTGTGCCCGTGCCGTCACTAGGCGAATTTCCTGCACCGCGATCGTGTCTAAAACATCCTGTGCCTGTTGCAAAACAGTCTCGCTCCAGGGTTCAACGAATTCGTACTCCGTATTAAGATAGGCTGCTTCAACTCGATCGCTGTGTAATGCGAGCGTTAAATCGTAATGTTGTTGCCAAGCACCTACTGGTAATAATTGAATGCCTTGAGTGAAATATTCGATCGCGGTCGCATAGGCCGTAGTCGCTTGGGCTTTATGACCGGCCTGCCAATTCAAGCGGGCTAGTGCTATGGGTTGAATTTCAGCTAGGTCTACGGACGGTAGATTAATACTAGCCAAAGCAAGGTCAGGTAACGTTTCTGCCGCAGCTGTTATTCCTATATTTAAATGTTGAACAATTTCAAACAATCGTTCTGTTTGTTCAGCAGGGGATAATTTTTGAAGTAGTAAACAGCCAATATAGCGATGAATGGTTGCTTGTTCAGTTATGGAAATCAGTTCATAAGCCGCTTGTTGAATGCGATCGTGAACAAATCGATAAGCTAAGTGGACGGATAATCCTGGCTTACTATCCTGGGTTTGTGGCAATACAATCAGACGATCTTCAGAATTGCTATGGTATAGCTGATAAATGTCACCCGTTGCCGTAATTAAGCCTACTTGCAGCGCAGCCCAGAGGTGCCTAGCAGTCTCTGTGTGTGACTGATTGAAAAGCAGGCTTAAGGTCTCCAAATTAAATTGATTACCCAAACAAGCCGCTAATTGTAAATGCTCTTGGGTCGGTTGGGGGAGTTTGTGAATTTGCCCAATCATTAATTGCACAACATCATCAGCCAATGTCCACTCCGAAATTTGAGCAACGTCACATTGCCATTCTTCCCGTCCATGGTTAAACGTAATCAGGCCATCTTGGTGCAACGCACTCAGAAATTGTTTGGCAAATAAGGGATTGCCCTGGGTTTGTTGATAGAGCAACGGTGTTAACGCTACTAAATGATCTGAACACCCTTTGAAAATGTCGGGAATTAAGCAACGGAGATCCGAAGGCGTGAGGGGTTTGAGGGATAAGGTCTGCACCCGTACTCCAGTCTGATACAGCTTCTCTAGGGTCAGCATCAAAGGATGGTTTGGCAGCACTTCATTTTCACGATAGGCCCCAATGAACAATAGAGCCTGCTGGCTTTCCATTAAGTGTTGCATCATCTGGAGGGACGCCCGATCTGCCCATTGCAAGTCGTCCAAAAAGATCACTAGGGGATGGATTTTGTTTGCAAAAACTTGAATAAATTTCTGGAAAACGCGGTAGAAGCGATTTTGCAAAGCACTGCCAGACAGTTCCACGACGGAGGGTTGTGGGCCAATAATTTGTTCTAAGTTGGGAACGACCTCCAGAATGACCTGACCATTCTGGCCTAAGGCTGCTAACAATTGCGATCGCCAGTAGTGGAGTTGTTGTTCTGATTCACACAATAACTGCTGGATGAGATCTTGTAGGGCTTGGACAAAGGCGGAAAAGGGACAGTCCCGTTGGGCTTGTTCAAATTTGCCTTGAATGAAGTAGCTGCACCGTCGCACGATAGATCGATGAACTTCGTTCACCACGGCTGTTTTGCCCACTCCTGAGCAACCTGTAACTAAGATTAGTTCACAGCGATCGCTCTGAGAATTTACTGACTGAGAATTTGCTTGGGAAGCCTCAGTTAGCGAACTAGTACCAGAAATACGGTCGAAGGCGCTGAGTAATTCTGCAACTTCAGTGTCTCGCCCATAAAGCTTATCTGAGAGGTGGAAGCGATCGCTGCGATCCTGTCTCGCTAAGGGAAAGTTGGGAACTTCGCCCTGAGTTTGCCAAGCTTGCTGACAGAATTCCAAATCATGCCTTAACCCCAGAACACTCTGATAGCGATCGTTGGGATCCTTAGCCATCAGTTTGTTGATGATTTCAGCCAGCATCGGTGGCACGATCGGGTTGTACTCGTGGGCCAGTGGGGGTTGCTGAGCAATATGGCAATGGACCCACTCCAGTGCATCCTCTCCATGGAAAGGTAACCGTCCTGTTAAGAGTTCAAACCAAGTGATTCCCATGGCATAGAAATCACTACGATAGTCAATTCCCCGATTCATGCGCCCCGTTTGTTCTGGCGACAGATAAGCCAATGTTCCTTCTAGGCGCTGGAGTGGGAGTAAAGTTGGGCTTTCTTTGGGTAACAAGGATGCCAAACTAAAGTCTGTCAATTTAACAAGTTGGGTGTCAGGATTAATTAAGAGATTGCTAGGCTTAATATCCTTGTGAATCAAATGATGTTGACCCAAAAGTTCCAGGATTTCTACAAGCTGACAGGCGATCGAGAAAAATTCTGCTAAGGGTAATGCGATAGAAGCATGGGGAAATGCAGGTGAGGATGCTAGCGCAGAATTGGTAGACTGGGCGCGATCGAGGTAGTCCCGCAGAGAAATTCCTCCAAAATCTTCCATAATCAGAGCGAACCCATTCTGCCAAGGTTCTAAGGCATAGGGCTGAACGATGAGAGAGGATTGGATAGATTGCGCACAGTGGAATTGATTCTGAAACCGAATCAGTTCTAAGACAGTAGGGTAGGATGTTCGCAAGAATTTGATGATAACGGGTTGGTGATCGTCCCTACGAATGGCTCGATAAACCAGAGTATGAGCACTTTCGTAAAGAACTTCCCCGAGGAGATAGCCTGCGATTTCGATGATTAGATCCATCTAAATACCCATCCCAATATCCCAAGTATAGATGCAAGCAATCATTCATGATTATGTGCGTCATTTATCGTCGTTCGCAATAGGAGACTTTCGGTCAGTTGAGATATGTATGACCCACCAATGCTCTCAACACATAATCCATTGTTCAACAGAGCATCAGGACTAATATCAAGCTGATATCAACTTGAATTCTAGGTTCACGATCGACAAACAAACTGTTTGCATAATAATTGATAGCCGTTTGGGAGACTGAAACCCTAGTCTCCCAAACGGTTTAGATCGCAGCTGCTAACGAATGACTCCCAGTAAACATTCCCCGCCAAGCACTGTTTTGAACAGGTAAAAGTTTCAAGACAATTACACCTAAGGGACTTTACCACTGTAGACAGCCCAACCCAGTAACAAGATCAGTTCTGCGAACCCTATCATTGAACCTAACATTACCAATTTAACCCAGTGTGATTTGCGTTTAGGTAATAGTGGCATTGGCTGTAGAGGTTTGAATTCAGAGATTTAACTTAGAGTTTTCTTCATGATGGTGATAGCGATGGAGATCGTGTGTTGGGGTTAAGCAAAAAAATCTTCCAACTTCTTTGAAATGCTTCGATTCTCGATACATTACTTTAGTCAAAGAATCCACTGATTGCCAGTGATTACAAAGCTGTGGGTCTGAGCATATTCGCACATCCGATCGGATTACTCGGTTTGCTGTGACGATCTGTTAATGTGCCTTGCCAATTGTATCTACTGCCGCTTCAAGCGCGATCGCCACATGGGTCCAGTGGGTGCCGCCTTGGCAAAAGACCACATAGGGATCTCGCAATGGCCCATCCGCCGAAAACTCCGACGTGCTGCCATCAATAAATGTCCCCCCCGCCATCACCAACTGGCTTGCATAACCGGGCATCTCAGCAGGAACGGGGTCTAGGTAGGATCCGATCGGAGACCAAGCTTGAATCGCCTTACAAAATGCAATAATTTTCTCTGGCGTTCCTAATTTAATGGCTTGGATCACATCTCGACGGGGATCCATAGGAGCCGGATTCACTGGATAGCCCAATTGATCCATCACGTAGGCTACGAGATGATTGCCCTTCTTCGCCTCGCCTACCATTTGTGGCGCAAGGAATAAGCCCTGGAACAGCAAGCGATTTTGGTCAAATGTTGCTCCCCCGTGGCTACCCACCCCCGGAGCCGTCAACCGGCAGCAAGCCATTTCCACCAAGTCCGATCGACCTGCCACATACCCACCCGCCGTCACGATCGTGCCGCCGGGATTTTTAATCAGCGAACCCGCCATTAGATCCGCCCCCACCATTGTCGGTTCCTGGGTTTCAATAAACTCGCCATAGCAGTTATCCACAAAACAAATGGTGTTGGGGTTCTGCCGTTTGACGATCGCACAAATTTTTTCAATCTCTGCGATCGATAAACTAGGCCGCCAAGCATAGCCACAGGAGCGCTGAATCGTCACCATGCGGGTCTCCGGGCGAATTGCCGTTTCCAAGGCTGCCCAATCAATCAGTCCTACGGGGGTTAAATCCAACTGACGATAAGTAATTCCAAACTCAGCCAGCGATCCCTGCCCCTCTTCGCGAGTGCCAATCACCTCTTCCAACGTATCGTAGGGCGCACCCACCACCGACAGTAGCTCATCCCCTGGACGCAACACCCCATAGAAGCACGATGCGATCGCATGGGTACCCGAAACAAACTGTACCCGCACCGCCGCCGATTCAGCCCCCACAACCTCCGCAAAGACCCGATCGAGCACTTCCCGCCCCAAATCACTGTGACCATAGCCCGACACACTCGCGAAATGGTGGGTTCCCACTCGGTGATGACGAAAGGCATTCAGCACCCTTTGAAGATTTTGCTTGACCTGTGCATCAATACCAGAAAAAATTTCTAACAGTGCCTGCTCTGCTTGCTGAACTAGTTCCACGCTATTCATTACGAATCATCCATCCGCCGTCTACAATCTAAAGGGGGATCCTAGGAGCGTGAGCCTGTAATCAGCACTCGACACCTTAAACCCATGTACCTGATACCAACCGAATTTAAGCTGGTGCGGAGCTTATTGTCGCGCAGATTGGGCTGATAATCCTATCGAGATTGAGGGAATGACGACGATCGCAACTGAAAAAAAACTCCAAATTTCGTGGCACTTTGTAGCCATCATTGCCATTATTCACCTCGGAGCACTCTTAGCTTTTTTGCCGGGGAACTTTAGCTGGCAGGGCTTAGGTTTAGCACTGTTTCTGCATTGGGTGACGGGTGGCTTAGGGATTACCCTAGGATGGCACCGCTTGGTGGCTCACCGGAGCTTTCAAGTGCCTAAATGGCTGGAATACTTTTTTGTATTCTGTGGCACTTTGGCAATGCAGGGTGGCCCTATTTGGTGGGTTGGCCTACACCGCCATCATCACCTGTACTCCGATCAGCCAGTGGATCACCATGATTCCAATAAAGGCTTCTGGTGGAGCCACATGGGTTGGATGTTCCATGAAGTGCCTGCCTTAAAGGAAGTCCCCAAATTTACCAAAGATATTGCAGACGATCCGGTTTATCGTTTCTTTGACAATTTTTTCTTCCCCATCCAAATTGCCTTGGGTGTCCTGCTATACGCGATCGGTGGGTTACCCTTTGTTCTGTGGGGAATCTTTGTCCGCCTAGTTTTTGTTTACCATTGCACCTGGTTTGTCAATAGCGCAACCCATAAGTTCGGCTATCGTAGCTATGAATCAGGGGATAACTCCACCAACTGCTGGTGGGTTGCACTGCTCACCTATGGCGAAGGCTGGCACAATAATCACCATGCTTTCCAATACTCTGCCCGTCATGGCTTACGATGGTGGGAAATTGACTTCACTTGGATCATGATTCGCACACTGCAAGCCCTCGGACTTGCCACCAAGGTCAAACTTGCTGAAACGAAATAGATTGTGTTGCACAAGGCGTCACGATCGGCAGGTTTAAATTAATTTGAATGAACTGGATGGATTAGAACAATTCATCCAGTTTTTTTATTGATGAAATATCGAAGGACTCCCTCCAAGGAACACTCTAGCTCCTCAAAGTCCTCGGTGAATAGTCTGCGTAGTAGTTAATGAGGCAAAGGTAATCGCTCCCCGATTGAAGCCTTTTTGACTTGACATTCCTAGGGAAATTTGGCCATCGGCAGCACATCGACAAAACCGAGGTGAAGTATTGACATAGATGGAGCCGCTATCTACGGTGCGGAGAAACTGTTCACTCGCAGAATAGGAATCCGTTGCGATCGCGTCGGCATGGTGACTACTGTGGCCATTAATAAACGCAACCGCCTCTTCAACATTCTCCGCAGGTCGAAAGGCCACAATCTTGCGGAGGTAGGGCTGTTTCCACTCACTCGGATCTACGGGTCTCAAGTCCGGTGCTTCCTGCCGCATGGCATCATCCCCTCGCAGTTCAAAGCCCCGATCACGCAAACTATCCCACAACCGAATGAGCGAAGGTAAACTATGCTGCGAAGAGACGAGGACTTTTTCGATCGCGTTAACTGCATCGGGTTCTCCCACGTGGCTATCGAGAATCATATCCCGCACCATTTCCACCGTGCCAGAAGCCGTCCAATAAAGATAACAATTGCCCATGACCGAGGTCATGGTGGGCACTGTCGCCTGCTGAGCAATTTGTGCAACCCAACTTGGGCGACCGTAGGGAATGACCAATTGAACTCTCCGATCCTGGCTAACAAGATCTCGAATTGATCCACCCCTATTACCCTGAAGCAAAATTACACTATTTTCTGGAAGCCCGATTGAGGCGATCGCCGATTGTATCACCTGAACCAGTGCCCAGTTCGTGTGGCTTGCCTCAGTCCCTCCCCGTAAAATTAGGCTATTACCAGTTTTGAGACACATCCCCGCCGCCAAAACGGCTAAATGGGGGAGGGATTCATATACTAGGGCCACGATCCCCAAAGGCACCTTAATGCGATACCGACGCGCCTTACCGAGCGTTGCCAACCCTTCTGAAGCCAAGGGATCCGATGCATAGGAAATCATCTGGAGCATCCGAATTAACCCTTCTAGCCGTTCCGGCGTCAATCTCAGCCAATCCAACAGCAGGGGAGAAACCGCCATTTCCCGGCTCGCTTCTAGATCGAGGGTATTGGCTTCTAAAATTTCATTTTGATGAGATCGCAAGGCTTGGCCGATCGCTTGGACAGCCTGATTCCGCAAGACAATGTGGGCAGCCGTTAGGGGAATTGAAGCCTGTTGGGCTGTCTGAAGGGCGACGTCGGGGGTCATTGAATACTCACCAGGGCAATCATCTTCCTATCGTCGGTTATTAAACCAGCTTCTCACAGCAGGCAGCACCACCATCAATAGGAAAGCACTAACAATGCAGAACAAAGTCACGATCGAGGCTGGTAAGTAGCGAATCACTAGCATCCAAGCTAGGAGCAAGACGCCTAGGAGGCTCACCACTGCCATCAAGTAACTATCCCGACCTGGATAAATTAAAGCCCATTGTTGTCCTGTCCAGCGCCACGATCGTCGAGCAGTATACAACCCCGATAACTGTTCAATTTGATCTCCCTCGGGCGCGACCACAAAAATATTTTGACAGTGTTCACAGCCAAATGCCTCAGTCAGCGTAATCGGAACCAGTTTTGACCGACGCCGACAGGGGCAAGGATATTCTTCCGTCAACTCAATTTTTAGGGGCTTCTGTGAATACACAGGTGAACCTAGCCTTATAGTTAGCATCACAGCACCGAATTGATGAGCTCGTCGGTTGCGAGCGGAGAGATTCGATAGCCACCCTATCCCTAGGAGCTATCTTGGGAACATGCTTAGGGAACAGTCAACTGTCCAGATTCCCGACACCCTCTACTTGAAATATTAACGATGATCGACAAGAAGCATCAACAAAAGCAATATTGGCTTAACATCCGACCTCACTAATCCCAAATCAATTTGTAATTAACACCCATAACGATCCCCCCCATCCCCCTTAAGAAAGGGGACTCTCAAGAAATTTAGATGAATTCCCCCCTTTTCTTCCTCTTCGTAGGAGATAGAGGGGCTAGACTCTACAGCATTGAGCAACCAAAGCATTGAGCAACCAAAGCATTGAGCAACCGAAGCATTGAGCAACCAATTTGGTATAGCGCCTATTTGAAAGCCATGGCTAGAACCTTAATTGTCCAAAGCCTACAGCACGATTCGAGGATTTGCCCTGAAAGGTTCTCCGGCAAGGATGACAGCACATGATTCCAAGTGGGTTCTTCTATCAGGAGATCGATCGAGGTAGGCTGATGCCTAAAGGCATTTGCGTAATGCCCTGCTATGGAAGGATTTGAAGCGAGTTGTATCACCCGAAAACTTGTGAAGAAATCATTTTCTACCCCCTGCCCCAGTCCTTCATCTTACAGGATCTGTCTCGTGACAGGTTCAGAAGCATTTGAGTTTAGCAATCAGGCGGGAAGCCCTGACATAACTAAGTTTTAAGTCATCTAACCTCAGCACAAGTCCTCAGCAATGGCAGGGTCTGGCCCTCATAGCACAACAAGTCTACACAGAGTTTTTGTGATAGCTAAGGCTATATTGAAAGCTGATGTGAAATCAACGTCGATTTGAGTTTGAATATTGCCAAGAAAGCGGGTGACGCGATTCGAACGCGCGACATTCACCTTGGCAAGGTGACGCTCTACCACTGAGCTACACCCGCGACGTTTTTGATAATCTCAGCTTTTCTTAAGCTTGTCAATATTTTTTGAATGATTATTGTGAAGAACAGCATGTCGGGTACGATGCTGCGGATCATACAATGCGCTGCAAACTTCAGGGCAACTTTAGGTGAGTCTCTGCAACATTTGCAACAGATACTATCCTTCGTCCAGGCTATCCTAAGCTTAACCCTTTCGAAAAACATTTAATTAGATTTGCCAAGAAAGCGGGTGACGCGATTCGAACGCGCGACATTCACCTTGGCAAGGTGACGCTCTACCACTGAGCTACACCCGCGATGTTTTCCATACTCTCAGCTTTTCTTAAGTTTGTCAAGCATTTTGGTGATTGTGGGGGGTGATTGTAGTGCAGGGGGGGGGATGGCAGGAATCCGTAAGATGCAGTGGGTAAAATTCACGCTATGATTTGGCTAAGCTTTGTAAACTTTTCTCAACGAATTGATTGCAAACCCCGATTGTATTAAATTTGCCCCACTTCTGATGGGAGACCGATCGTGACAGTTGCGCCCCTGAACCGCTCTTTCGAACTCCGGACTTGGTCTTGGCAAGGCCATCACATCCAATACACCGTTGTGGGTAATGGACAGCCCATTGTCTTGCTCCATGGTTTTGGTGCATCGATTGGTCATTGGCGAAAAAATATTCCAGTGCTCGCCGAGTCCGGTTATCAAGTTTTTGCCCTTGACTTATTAGGGTTTGGCGCATCAGATAAACCTGCCTTGGATTATTCCATGGAATTGTGGCAGGGATTGGTTCAGGATTTTTGCCGAGAGTTAGTGCCAACTCCAGCAGTTTTTGTTGGCAATTCGATCGGGGGACTCCTCACCCTGATGGTTATGGCAAACTCTCCAGAACTGAGCCGAGGTGGTGTACTCCTTAACCCTGCGGGGGGCCTCAATCACCGTCCCGACGAGCTTAATTTTCCCCTTCGCCTCATTCTAGGAAGTTTTGCAAAGCTTGCTAGCTCAGATCTGGTTGGCGTGTTTTTGTTTAACCAAGTGCGCAAAAAACACCGCATCCGGAATAGTCTCCGTCAGGTGTACCGCAACCCTGATGCAATTACAGATGAACTAGTGGAATTGCTCCATCGTCCCAGCTGTGATCCGGGTGCCCAGAAAGTCTTTGCCTCGATTTTGAGTGCACCAGCAGGGCCGCGCCCTCAAGACCTATTACCCCAAGTCAAGGAACCGTTGTTAGTCCTCTGGGGTGAAGAGGATCCATGGACCCCTATTCAAGGTTCCACGCTTTATCAACAACTCCGTGATCAGATTCAATTTCAGGCTATCCCTCGAACGGGGCATTGTCCCCACGATGAACGCCCAGAGATTGTCAATCAAAAGATTCTGGCTTGGCTGAACCAGCACGGTTGGTAAAATCCCGGTTGCTGTCCAGAAGCGTATTTCAAGGCCATAACAAATTCCGAAGTCCTACGGAGTCTTACCAACCGGAAAAACGCTAGGGTCTGAACCATGGGTGTGATACCACAGGGTAGTACCTGCCTTGAGGGTATCTTAGGCTGTTCAGATAGGGAGACTCCAATATGAACAATCGCAGACAGGATGCTGGCCAGCAGGTTTTGTCTGGTGCATCAGTTGGGCGAGAAACCCTTCTACCTGAGTCCTGGTTAGATGCTGTTGAACTAGATGCTGCCAGTTACAACTTGCGTAAGTCAGAAGCGGATCAATTGCTGAAACAGGGCATTGAGCACCAACAGCACCATCAGGATCAACAGGCCATAACCTTCCTGAAACAAGCGCAAGCTCTGTATTGGGAATTGAACGACATCGTTGGCCAGGAGCGAACCCTAGGTGCTTTGGGGCTATCCTGCTATAACCTAGGTGATTATCCGATGTCGATCGATTATTCTAGACGCAGCTTGAATCTTGCCCAACAAATTGAGAATTATCTCAGTACTGTTAAAGTGCTGGGAACGCTGGGCAACGCCTATCGTCATTTGGAAGATTATCAACAATCGATCGACTATCAAGAGCAAAGCCTAGAAACTGCCCGCCAACTCCACGATCGGCGAGGTGAGATGGCTGCATTGAATAACATTGGACTCGCCTATAAGGCTGCTGGAGATCACCAACAAGCCATTTTCTACGAAGAGCGAGCATTAGAAATCGCTCAAGAGTTGCAAGAGGTCAGCATTGAAGCTCAAATCCTCAAGAACTTGGGCAATGCCCATTACGCAATGGGCAACCATCAACAAGCGATCGGGTACTATCAAGAACGATTAGCCTTAGCTCGACGGCTGGGCGATCGACGCCTGGAAGGACAAGTGCTCAAAAACTTAGGCACAGCCTGCTACTCCATGGGAGATTACGATCTCGCTATCCAATACAACCAAGAGCGTATGAACCTCGCAAAATCCTTGAAGGATTACCCTGCGGAGGAACAAGCCTTGAGAAGCTTGGCTGTTTTTTATGAAGGAATTGGGCAATTTACCAAGGCTTTAGATTGCTACGAACAGCGCCTCGTCGTGACCCAAACCTTACAGGATCCTAGACTCCAAAAACAAGCGCTCGAAGATCTTAAGCGAACCTGCTATCAACTGGGTGACTTTTTTAAAGCCAACCAGTACGCTCAGCGAATGGGAGCTTAAATGGAAGCGTAGGGAACAGCGTATCAATTCAATACAATCTCAATTGGATGGGTCGGTGGGTGGATGGGTCGGTGAGTGAATCGGGAAGACTATTTCTTAGAAAAATCCCTTACGTGGAAAATATTGCTGCCGCGGGTGTAGGCTTGTGCTGTATTTGCCATGGTTCACAAGCTTTGCACCCGCAAAAAACGGGACAGTCAACTATGGAGAGCATCTTTCTTTTCCATAGTTGGCTCTAATGCTGGATTAGAGCCCTTAACAACCCTGTGGCTTTGTCTGGGAATTGTCCGACTGTTGTTGAGGCATAATTCAGCCTGGATTCAGCCTAGATTCAGGAACTATATGCTTCTGATAGCCAAGCAATATCAAAAAAATTTTGATGCCCCACATTACATTTGATGCCTCACATTACATTTGATCCCCCATAATTAGCTTCTATGGTCGGCCTGAGACTTCCAGAGTCGGCCTGAGACTTCCAGAACCGGGCGTTATCATTGATTGCATTTGCACTCTGTTCACATGCGAACCCTGTTCACATTCACACTTGTTGAATTCACCTGCGATCAAGTTACAGATTTAAAGCTAGAGAATTTTTCCTGACTATTTTTTTCATAAAGCGATGCCATTTTTTAAAATTGTGGCTAGATCAATACTGAGTCCTTACTGAGTCCTTTACTGCAACCTTGTTTTGCTGGTTCAACGTTGCCCTGTTGACTTCCTGCCAGATGAGCCCCTTGATACTGCAACTTTTATGAATGCATCCCTTGCCTTCGAGCTGTCCCCCCACGATTTTTTAGTCAAGACTGATATTTTGCCGATTCAGGTAAGTCCGAACACGTTTAAAGGATTTATTGCAAATCAAGTCGATCTGCTAATGTCCTTAGAAACGCCAGTAGTCATTTGGGCAAAGTTGCCGCGAGGCGAGTCTTGGCAAGGTGAGATCGATCGCTGCATTGCGCTGTCAGAGGAGTCTCGGAGTTTATTTCTATTTCGAAATACGCTGGAAGAGACCAATGAGGAACAGACAGCGGTTCAAGAAGTCCTGAGTCCACTGGTGGTTGACAGCTATCGTCACCATGCAACGTCTCAGGATCGCTTGGTGACCTTGCACTTGGCTGGAGATACGCTCCTCCGTCGAGAATTTTTCTTTATTGTGTGGTCTGATCAGTTTTGTAATGGCGTGTGCGCTCAGCGGAGTCGATCGAAGCGGGGCAATGAATCGAGTGAAGGGGAACATGATACTTCGGATCCGCCAATTGAAGCTAGCGAAAAACGAAATCAACTTTCTTTAGCCCATACTTTGGATCCATCGCGCATTCAACAGTTGTTGCTCCGGTTGGAAACACTGGTGCGATCGTCCAACTTTGAAGTCACTGACCATCTTGCGGCGGAGTCACCCTGCACGCTCCTGCAAATTGTGGATCAGTGGCACACCTATGGGACGCAGCAACCCCTTCCAATGTCCTCTCCCCAACTTGTCAATCAGTTATTGGGGAAACATCTGCATCGTCAGGAAGAACTGTGGCAGCGCTCCAATACCTATCGCAAGCAAGCCGAAATTGTGGAAGTTCTACAGATTCAGAATGAAGAACTGATCAATACGGTGCGGGCAAAGGACGAATTTATCAGCAATGTTGGGCAGGAATTGCGCACTCCGCTGACGAACATGAAGACTGCCTTAACCTTGCTGAATTCGCCTAACCTTAAACCGCCCCAACGCCAACGCTACATGGATCTGTTGGTGAAAGAGTGCGATCGCCAAAGTTCTCTCATTGGCAGCTTGCTAGATCTCGTCAGCTTAGATCAAATGGCAGAGCGTCAGACCTTACAACCCATCAGCCTGTCGGATGTGGTTCCTGGCGTGGTCAGCACTTATCAACCTTTGGCTGAAGAAAAAGGAGTGCGCCTAGCCTATACCATTCCAGAAGGATTACCCACGATCGCTTGCTTAAATCCATGGTTGCGCCAGATTGTTGTCAGCCTGTTGCACAACGGCATTAAATTCACGCCCCGTGGAGGACAGGTTTGGGTTAAAGCCAAGCAGCAAGGGGACTACATTCAACTAGAGTTTAGAGATACCGGAGTCGGGATTCCGGTGCAGGAAATTCCTAAAATCTTCGATCGGTTTTATCGAGTCCGCCAAATTGCCATGGATGATCCCGGCGGGGCAGGGTTGGGTCTGACCATTGTGCAGCAACTTCTATTGCGCTGTGGTGGCTCAATTTCGGTGAAAAGTCGGCCTAATGATGGGTCAATTTTTAATGTTCTTTTACCGATTTATCAGTATCGAGAGGCTGATAAACCGTCAGAATAGTTTTTGCATGTTGTGATCATTGTTATGCCTGGTTATGCCTGTTTCAATTACGCTCACTAGTGACCAAATCCATTGCATTGATACCCTCCCCGCCGAGCGCATCATTGACTCGTTTCGGGATGACATTTTGAACTATGAACAGCAGGTCGCCTTTGAGATTGCCGTGAACCGTGAACCCGGTGATCCCCGTGAATGGTCAGAAATTCCGGAGGTGCGGCTGTGGTTTATTCGCCTAGATGCTCGTTACCCTTGGTTGCCGTTTCTGCTGGATTGGCGATCGGGAGAGTTAGCCCGCTATGCAGCGATGTTAGTACCGCACCAGTTTCATCCTAAGGACGGGATCCAGTTCAACCCAGAAGCCTTGGAGATCTTTGTCATGCACAAGACCTTTACGCTCCTGCATTGGATGAAATCAGAGGGTATTGAGGGGCGCTCTCGGATTAAGGCGATGGCTAAGGTTTTGGGCTATGAACTAGAGGATGAATTTTTTGATCTGCTAGGTAACTAATCAATTAATTGATTGCGCGGGTAACTCAGGAGAGCACAAATGGCAAAGCATAGGTTAGAAGTCATGGGAATCACGATCGGCATCCTATGGGTAGCAATACTGAGTCCATTAGGCGTGGGAATCATGCCTAATGATTCTGCCCAAGCGGAGGAAGTTGGAACCTGTGCTAACCATTGCCCCCCTAAACCTCTGCAATTTACACCTGGTAAACGCATTCAAGTGCAAGTTTGGAATCGTACAGGACGCCCTCTGTTTATTGAGAAAGTCCAAGGGGCTAAACCCGTCATTTTGGTGGGAGGAGGACGAATTACCTTTCAGCGGGGAGGTAGTACGGAACCCAATGCTTCGATCGTCTTTTGGGAACAAAATGAGACGCCCCTGAAAGCAAAGCTTTCTCAACCCAAGACGGATATTTTGCGGGTCGAGTTAACCTTTGCGGCCCAGAAACCGGGAGATAAAGCTCTATTCATCCGCAATGATGGACGGATTGATCTGTTGTAGAACCATCCAGGAGGCGCTGGCAAGCGATCGGGGATCGGAATTGCCAAGCTCAGCTTAACGGGAGTGAGCCAAGCAAAATTGTCTCTCACAAATCTCCTGTCCTTGGACGGAGAATTTCCTGGGGGATCGGGGGAGTCGAGTCCCTTGACAGAACAGGGAGCAAGGCCGTTCCTCTAACGACCTGCCAGAGCCACTAGTCTTGAGGGGAGGCATTCCCCGATCTGCGCTGCTGCGTAGACGATCGAACTGCACCACAAATTTATCGAACTGACGTCAATTTAGGCCCCTCTCTAGCGACGGAATTAATCAGAGAAATATTACGAGATTTCTTTCTAGGTTTAACAATCCCGTACTCTTGTCGAGAAATGTAACAAACTACACAATACCAAACCGTTCACCATCACCTAGGGTAAGCTGGAAAAAACGATGTAGCCTTTGTGCTGAGTCTGACTCTACAGACTGTCGTATGTAGCCAATGATCGTGTGTCGCCAATTGGAGACTACAGAGTGATTAGAGACTACAGAGTGCAGCCTAACTAGTCGCAACCTAACTAGTCGCAACCTAACCAAGCACGACCTAATCAGATTTTCCCCGAGCAATTTTCAGAGAACTAGGACATACGATCATCATTCGCGATCCCGTTGATTGGAGAGGGTTGGAATCTTGGTAAATCCCCATTGAATGAGATTCCTGAGCCGTCAATCACACAACATTCATCACCATCATGCCAATCACAGCCCTCTGCTGATCTGATATCCCTGTCAGTTAGGCAACGCAAACAAGTTAGGCGAAGCAAAAAGGTCTTTAGCGTTTCAGAGTTAGAGTTTCCTTTCAAAGTATTAAATTCTAACCCTGCCACTGTCACTTTCAAAATTGAAATTATGGTAAATCACCCTTCCCCTGCAGCCCAGTTGAGCCTGCGCCTGCCCACATCGTTGAAACGATTAGCGGATCTTGCCTACAACTATTGGTGGTGTTGGCATTACGAAGCCATTTCCCTATTTGTGCTGATTGATCCCGTAGAGTGGGGACGCTGTGGGCAAAATCCTGTGATTTTGCTGGAGCAAGTTTCTTCCGATCGCCTGACTCAGTTGACCTGCGATCCCCAATACATGAAGCAATTTCATCAAGTTCTAGCCCAGTTTGATCAGTACATGACTGGGCAAGACACCTGGGGAAGTCAACATCTCCCCGATCACCTGTCCTATCAGCATCCGATCGCCTACTTCTGTGCGGAATTTGGTATTCATGAATCCCTTCCCGTCTATTCCGGCGGTTTAGGGATTCTGGCTGGAGATCACATGAAGTCGGCATCCGATTTGGCCATTCCCATGGTGGGGATCGGTTTACTCTACCGCCAAGGCTATTTTCGGCAGCGCTTGAATCGGGAAGGTTGGCAGGAAGATTACTATGTGGATGCCCCTTTTGAGCGGATGGCCTTGAGCCCGGTGAAAAATTCTGACGGCCAGCCTATAACCATCGCAGTTCAGGTTCGATCTCGCCAAGTGCAAGCCCAGATTTGGCAAGTGAATGTTGGTCGGACTCGACTATTTTTGCTAGATACCGATATTGACGGGAATGATCCCATTGATCGCTGGTTAACTGGACACCTGTACGGTGGCAACCAGGAAACTCGGATTGCCCAGGAGATCCTGTTAGGGATCGGAGGCGTGCTTGCGTTGGAAGCCTTGGGCATTGAACCTGCAATTTATCACCTGAATGAGGGCCATGCTGCTTTCTGCTTGTTAGAAGTTTGTCGGCAAGAAATGCAGAAGACAGGTCAAGCCTTCTACGATGTCGAGAAATCAGTCCGGGAGCGCTGCGTCTTTACGACCCATACCCCTGTTCCCGCAGGCCACGATGTTTTCTCAGCGGATCTGATTGATTCTTTCTTTGCGAATTATTGGGAAAAGTTAAAACTGACGCGGGAACAGTTTCTATCCCTGGGGGCTCGCCGCCTTGGGGATCCTTGGGAACCGTTTGGTATGACTGTCTTGGCGCTGCGGCTCTGTCGGAATGCCAATGGGGTGAGCCAACTTCATGGAGAAGTTTCCCGCAAGATGTGGAATGTAATGTATCCCGATCGCAGTGAGGACAAGGTGCCGATCGGCTACATCACTAACGGGGTTCATATGCCTAGTTGGATCGCGCCGCTGTTTGCAGATTTATTCACTGAGTACTTGGGGAATAACTGGCAGGATCACATGTACGATCCCAAACTTTGGCAGCAGGTCGATCAAATCCCCGATGAAGAAATCTGGCAACGGCACCAAATCCTCAAAGCCCGATTAGTAGCCCATACGCGATCGAAGGTTCGCATGGCTCGGGAAAATCGCGGCGAAGATTGGAGTTTGATCCATGCCACAACTCATCTTTTGGATCCAGAGATCCTAACGATTGGCTTTGCCCGTCGCTTTAGCCCTTACAAGCGGGGAGATTTGCTGCTACGAGATACCCAAAAGGCAATGGAGATCTTTAGCAGCACCGATCGCCCCATTCAGATCATCTTCTCTGGAAAAGCCCACCCAGCGGACGAAGAAGGCAAGCGGATTATTCAACGATTAATGGAATGGTGCCGCCAGTCTGATCTGCGCGATCGGGTCGCTTTCATCGAAGATTACGATATGTACACTGCCCGCAAGCTCGTGCATGGTGTCGATGTATGGCTAAACAATCCTCGTCGTCCCCTCGAAGCATCGGGTACCAGCGGCCAAAAGGTTTGTGTGAATGGTGGCTTGAATTGCAGCGTCCTGGACGGTTGGTGGTGCGAAGGCTATCAAGCCGATGGCCAAGGGCAGGGCTTAAATGGTTGGGCGATCGGCGAAGATGCCCATACCAGTGACCAAACCCTGCAAGACAAAATCGACTCGGAAGCGCTCTATCATTTGCTACAAAATGAAATTCTGCCGCTTTACTACGACCAAGATGCCAACGGAGTGCCGCATAACTGGGTCAAGATGATGAAAGCCTCGATCAAAACTAACTGTCCAGCTTTCAATACCCATCGGATGCTCATCGACTATGTGAATCAGATGTATGCGCCCCAAAGCGTTGCCAAGGTGGAACTTAGTTTAGCGCAGGTTTAGTGATGGTTTAGTGATGGGTCAACTAACACCACACTGAGAACAGGTTAAACGTTAAGACACCGCTTGCAGTTGGGTAGAGAACAGGCCAGTAGGTCATTTCTGCTCAACTGCTTTGTTTCGCCGCCGTTAATTTCTATGAGGGCGTTAAAGGAGCCATGGAATTAAACAGAACACGCTAAAATTGCGAAGCGCGTGTTCCCAAGCTTAATAGTGAGGAATCTAGTAAGGGATTTGAGTCTAGTCCTATCTCACTCTTGCCTCATACTACCCCTAGTACCACCTATGTCTCGTCCTTCCCAAAAGAAACCAGTTTTTCCGCCCAATGTTCTGCCGTGGTTAGATATTGCCGCGATCTCCGCCTGGGGGATATTGCTACTGGTGTACTGGGGAACGGGTAAGTTAGCTTTACTGATCCATCCTAACTATGCTGTGTTAACGGTAGTGACGGGGATTGTACTGTTGCTGGTGGCGTTCTATAAAGCTTGGCTCTTGCTGCGACGATCGCGCAATGCTGGGCCTGTGATGCAGCACCTTAACTTGCTTCCACCAGGCTGGAGCAGTGTATTGTTACTGACCGTGGCTATTCTTGGGTTGATCATTCCCCCCCGCGCCTTTGCTAGCCAAACCGCTTTGCAACGAGGAGTCAACGACAGTATTACCCTGACTCGTGTGAAACCTCAGAGTTTCCAAACTGCAAAAAATCCTGAGAATAAAACGCTGATTGAATGGATCCGAGAGCTACAAGTTCGTCCAGAACCGGATCTTTACACCGGACAAAAGGTGAAGCTTCAAGGCTTTGTGGTGCATGCGCCCAACTTACCCCAGGATTATTTCCTGCTGACACGGTTTGTCATTACCTGCTGTGCGGCGGATGTGTACCCCGTTAGCCTACCGGTTAAAGTCAAGAGTGGCGATCGAAATACCTATCAGCCCGATGGTTGGCTGGAAGTTCAAGGGCAAATTATCACTGAATCCCTAGACAATAAGCGACAGGTCGTGATTCAAGAAACATCTAGCCAAACGATTCCTGAACCCAAGAATCCCTATGACTCCTAGGATGGCCCCATTTCAGTACCGGAAATTGGAGGGTAGCGATCGCAGGATAGCGATCGGCCCAAGGCGATCATTCAATATTTCGTCAACAAGGAATAGACCCAACAACTAAGCAGTCGGAATCCGTAAAAGTACTGGGTCAGTGTACTAGATCAGAGTATTGGGTAAGCGTACCAGATCAACTGTCTGGCCTAGTCACCCGTAATTTTGTAACGAGTTGCAATACAAAACGTCATATTCATCGATATTCTTTAAATGATTCAACAACTGTTTATAGTTGTTGTTTTTTATTCGAGTTTTTTTCACGGAATTTGTATTTTTAAATCCAAGATCTTTGCAATATGCATAATTACTCATTGCAATAACAAAGTTCCTATGGAGCAACGATTTGAGAGTTTCTAAAGATTCAATACCTAGTAGAAATACTCACGAAATATCAGACTGAAAGCTAAAAACTGTAAAATTTATTAAATAGCTCTTCCCCTCCTTCAGTGCTTTCCCTATACTGAATCCATTCAATCCCAATTGCGGGGATCATTGCCGGATCTATTTTTGGGATTTTTGAGAGGTTTGGTACAAGTTCATATCCATTGCACTCTGGGAGAAAAAAGTATGGCATTAGCACATAGTCAAAATACTGTCGGTTTAGGTTTGATTTCGACGCTAAAGAGTATCCTGATTTGGTCATTCGTGCTTGCTGTTTGCATGATCGTGATTGGGTTTCCCGTTCTAGTGTTGGTTGTTTCGATCGCCTCTTTGATGGCTGTTACATTGCACGCCATCATGCCGACCAGTGCTGTTCTGCTAACTGCTGTAGGCTTCATCGGAGTACATGTGCTGGGAATTTTGGCAGTTTCAACGTTTTTGACCCTGAAAGGCATTCTTCCCCACGACGTAGAGTGGCTGCGGTGGCTCCATGGAGATGAACATCCTGCGGATACAACCTCCATTTATGCCTCCTGCCCCTTGACCTGCGACGTGAAGGGATAAGGAGCCTGTAAGTTTCACCATACGTCCCTGTTACGGTGCAGTTTTTATTACGTTCTTACTACGTTTAAATAGCTGTTCAGACAGATTGCTTCAAACCTCAACTCAGCCTAGTGCTGAGTTTTTTTATTAGGAAGTTTGTGGGAAAAGCAATCTGTTTGGCAAACAGGGGCAAATCGGGCTATATGTGAAGGGCTAACATTACCGATGAATGGTTGATCCTTCTCAATTTCTCCAGCACCATGCTCAAATTTCCTCTCCCCGTCTGCATTATTGTTGGAACCCGTCCCGAGGCGATTAAGATGGCTCCTGTGATCCAGGCGTTCCAGCGATCGCAAAGTTTTCAGACCCAAGTCGTCTTGACGGGACAGCATCGGGAAATGGTGGATCAGGTGATGCAGTTGTTTGACCTTAAGGCCGATCGAGATCTGGCAATTATGCAACCCCAGCAAACCTTAACGGACATCACCTGCAATGCCCTCCGAGGATTAGAAGCGCTGTTTCAGTCCCTCCAACCCAGCATCGTCTTAGTCCAAGGTGATACAACAACAGCCTTTGCAGCCGCTTTAGCTGCTTTTTATCAAAAAATTCCTGTCGGGCATGTGGAAGCAGGGTTACGCACCGAAGATATCTATAACCCATTCCCAGAGGAAGCGAATCGGCGGCTCGTCTCGCAAATTACCCAACTACACTTTGCCCCCACGCAGTTATCCGTAGAAAACCTAAAGCAGTCCGGTGTGTTGGGTGAAATTCACCAAACCGGAAATACCGTGATTGATGCTCTGCTAGAAGTTGCGCAACGGGATCCTGCCTGCGAAGTGCCTGGTTTAGACTGGCAGCAATATCGCGTTATTCTATCCACCGTTCACCGTCGGGAAAATTGGGGAGAGCCGCTCCAGAATATTGCCCAAGGGTTTTTGAAAATTCTGGAAGCGTACCCGGATACAGCACTATTACTCCCGTTACATCGCAATCCCACCGTGCGGGAACCCCTGACAGCAATTTTGGGAACCCATCCACGGGTGTTTTTGACGGAGCCGTTAGACTATACCGAACTGGTGGGAGCCATGAAGCGGTGTTATCTCCTGTTGACGGATTCCGGGGGGATCCAAGAAGAAGCACCGAGTTTAGGAAAACCTGTCCTCGTCCTGCGGGAGAACACAGAGCGCCCGGAAGCCGTGATGGCGGGGACGGCTAAATTAATCGGCACAGATCCCGATCGGATTTTTCAAGAAGCGGGGGAACTTTTGAGCAACCCGATCGCTTACCAGACGATGGCCAATGCAATTAGCCCCTTTGGAGATGGCCTTGCAGCCCAGAGAATTGTCGAGCTAGTAGAAGCCTACCTAACCCGTGAAGATGAATGACCTGGGCATTTGATTGAGGGCAGTTGATTGAGGGCAGTTGATTAAGAAGGTTGAGCACGGGGGGACAGAACCGCTAGTTAGGGTGAATCGTCCGATCGGCGTTGCTCAGCCTCGTCCAAAAGACTTTTTTTGGAAGATTTTAGATCTTTCCACAATTGCTTAATTTGTTGATAGGTTTCTTCCGGAGAGACCTTGCCCGCCGTCTCTAAGTTACATAGAAGAGAAACCCGCTGGGCAAACTCCTGAAGATTGGCGTTAAAGAGTAAATTTTCTGGAACAAATTCTCCCCGGTAGGTGGCATAGGGCATGAGGAATGCCTCCTTACTCAGATTTGGCCTTGGCTCAGAAGAATTTGCATCAGAAGCATTTGCATCATCAGAGGGTTGAGGATTGGGCTGTTGAGTCACAGAAGATTCGCCAGGGTAAAAAGGATTACTACTCTAGAGTCTAGGATAGCTACCCTAGGATCGACAATTTAAGTTTTGATCAAAGACTGCTATGGCTGAGCCTAGGCTGACTTTCAGAGGGATATTGCCCCATATAGCGGGGCCAGCCTTCCTATCCGAGCGGTGATTTCAGATGCGATCGTGCCCATACTGAGAAAAGACTGAGGAAACAACGGGCGTATCCCAGTTTTATAACCCTCACCTTAACGACTTCTTAACGATTGGTGCCCATGACTTTCCAACCTACAGTTTCTGTCATTATTCCGATTTACAACGGCCAATCGGATTTGGAGGACTTGTTAAGGTGCCTCTGGGCCCAGACCTATCCCCGCGATCGGGTGGAGTATTTGCTCATTGACAATAATAGTCAGGATGGAACCGTGGAACGGCTGCACAGGGCGGCTCAGGAGGCTGCTGGGCAAGGGCTCGTTCTGCGGGTATTGCAGGAATCGACGATCCAAAGTTCCTATGCGGCGCGCAATCGCGGAATTTGTGCGGCAAGTGCTCCATTATTCGCGTTTACCGATGCGGATTGTCGGCCTGAGCCAACCTGGCTGGAACGTTTGATACAACCCTTTGAAAATCCCTCGATCGGGTTAGTGGCTGGGGAAGTCAAAGCGCTACCAGGATTTTCCTTGCTGGAACAGTATGCCGATCGCCAGGAAACCCTCTCGCAAAAGCACACATTAGCGCACCCGTTTTGCCCCTACGGTCAGACGGCGAATTTAGCATTACGGCGATTGGTCTTGGAATCCGTCGGGTTATTCCGTCCCTATTTGACCACGGGGGGCGATGCCGATTTGTGCTGGCGGATTTTGCGGGAAACGGCTTGTCAGTGGCAGTTTGCAGACTCTGCGATCGTCCAGCATCGCCACCGCCAGACCCTAAGCGATCTGCTGAGTCAGTGGCGTAGGTATGGCCGATCGAACCGTTTTTTGCATGAGCTGCATGGCATTGAGCTGATGGCCGAACCCCTGCCGAAATACTATGGCTATCGGCTGGCCCGCTGGTTACTGAAAGAATGCCCGATCGCCCTGGTTAAATGGCCCTTGCGCCGAGCCAGTCTTGTTGATGTCATCAATACCCCGATCGGGCTCCTGTGCCTCCAGTCCCGATGGCAGGGCCAGCAGCAGGCGAAATTACCTGAGTCAGCCCGCGAAATTACGCCCTTTTCCGCCACCGTCACGCTGTGATGCTAGCGCCGTGAAGGGAACGCTGTGATGGGAATGCTGTGATGGGGAGTACAAGTCTATGACTGGACGATCGCGCTGGCAATATCGATTCAAGCTGTTATTGGCAATGGGGGGAATGGTGCCCCTAGGCTACGGTGTGCGCTTTGCAACAGGTATCACACCGGAATGGTTTAACAATGCCGTGGGCAATATTGCCTATGAAAGTTTCTGGATTTTTTTAGTTTTGGCGATTTGGCCCAAATTACGACCTTCAGCGGTGGCGATCGCGGTTTGTGTAGTCACCTGCGGATTGGAATTTCTTCAGCTTTCCCAGGATCCCATCTTGATCGCAGCACGAAGAACGATCGTCGGTCGCTTAATTCTAGGAACCACCTTTACCTGGGAAGATTTCCCCACTTACTTTGTCGGCAGTGCGATCGGTGGTTGGCTTGCACTGCAACTCCATCGCCATCCTCAGTTTCCGAAATAACCACTCCCCATCAGGCCACTTTGGACTACAGACTTTTGGACTGTAGGCTTTTGTACTAGAGACTTTTGGACTACAGACTTTTGGGCTACAGACTTTTGGACTACATATTGTTGCAAGAGATTTTTGCAAGAGATTTTTGCAAGAGAGATTTTGAGAATTTATTCCCTCTTGGGAGCGGTGGAGAAAATGTTAGGGATGACCTCAACCCAGCATTCTCCAAATAGGGATTCTTGATAGGGATTCTTTAAGGCAATTTCTTTAGAGCAATTTCTCTAACTATGACAACGCTGACATGATCCTAGAAAAACATCTCTCTAAAGGAAGAATACATCACGCCAAAATTGTCCTGCCCTAGGCTCTACTGCTATGGATGAACTGTCTCCAAAGGGCCGAAGGGCCAAAAAGTCAGCCTTTCTTAGAGATCATGCCAAATTTTCAGACAGTTCTCAAATATTAGTGATACTGTTTTTTCAACACTTGTGTATACTTCTCTGGATTAGGGAAACCTATGCTGTGTGTCCTGGAAATTGTCTGCGGACAATTTTTTAGGAATTCCAGTATTTTCCCTACAGCTCGTGACCTAACTCGTCTGTGGTACGGCTCCCCTGTGGCATAACTCCCCTGGGAGCAGACGTATAGAATTTATCCACAAACTTAAGTGGATTGGTTAACATTGTTTGCCACAGGTTCGCGTTAGACTGAAGACCCTCATGGAATTCTGAGCTGCTTGGAATCTTCAATGGGGTGCTTTGAGGGGCTTCTGGCCCATGGGTTCTTTCGTTGCTATATCTGTCCTGAGTGCTTCCTAATAATGACTGCTGTGCCCCTGCCAAGACAGCCCTCTCCTCCCGATCCTCCCAGCAACCGTGCTGCGGGAGCGACACCTGTTTTGGCGCTGAAAGAACTGGTTGCTCGCCTCAATCGAGAACAACATAAAATTCAAGATCTCCTCAGTTCTCTGAGTTTTGCCCTGCGTAGTTTTAATAATCTCAACCAGTTTCTGGAACTGATTCCGCTGATGGCGAGTCGGGTAACGGATTCCGACGGAGGAGCGTTGATGTTATTTCGCTCCAATGGTCAGGTGAAGCTAGAGCGGCTCCATTGCCAAGATAATCGTTGGGCACCGGATATTCGGCGGGCACTGGAGTCTGCTGCGCGGAAAGTCACTAATACCGTCATTAGCTTGCCACCCAATGATGCGATCGTGAAATCTCCCCAGGCGATCGCCAATTTGGATGTCGAAATTAGTCATTACTTGGGGGAAGAAATCCAAATTTTTGGGGCTTCCATTCTGGTCAAAAAGCAAGAACGGGGACGACTGTATGTTTTTAGTCGGGATCCGGACTATGCCTGGACAGAACAGCGTCAAAAGCTGGTGCGCTTGATTGCTGATCAAACGGCGGTTGCGATCGAAAACGATGAATTAACCGCTGAGTTGCGCAAAAAGGAACGCCTCGATCGCGAGTTAGAAATTGGTGCAGATATTCAATATCGGTTGTTGCCGCGTCAATGTCCCAAAATTGACGGGGCGGAACTGGCTGCCCTCTGTAAAACCGCAAGCCGTGTGGGCGGTGACTATTATGACTTTATTCCCGCTGCGCCCACCACACCCGAGAGCAAAGACAACCCTGACCATTGGAGCGTGGCGATCGGGGATGTCATGGGCAAGGGGGTTCCCGCTGGGTTAATTATGACCATGCTGCGGGGCATGTTGCGGGCCGAAGTTTTAAATGGTCACTCCCCCGCTCGAATTTTGCAGCATCTGAACCAAGTCATGTATGCGGATTTGGAAAATTCCAACCGGTTTGTGACGCTGTTTTATTCAGAGTACGATCCCAAAACCCGGATCCTGTCCTACAGTAACGCAGCCCATAATCCACCGTTGCTCTGGCAAGCTGCGACCAATACGATCCGGCGGCTAGACACCTTGGGCATGCTGATTGGCTTGGATGCAAATACCCAGTATCAGGATGGACAAATTCAACTTGCGCCGGGGGATACGATTATTTATTACACTGATGGGTTTACAGAGGCTGCAAACCAGTCAGGTCAGCAGTTTGATGAAGAAAATTTGGCCAAGGCGTTTCAATGGGCTTGTCGCCGCTACCATGATCCCCAGCAAATTCTCAAGCATTTGTTTGATGCGGTGCAGGGCTTTGTGGGAGAAGGAAAGCCCAATGCGGATGATATGACCTTAGTGGTCATGCGCATTACGGCCAATGAAGAATTAGAATCGGCTGAAATAACGAATGGCGTTGACCTCGCGAAGAAACCTCAACTTCCCAATCCTACAAAAAACAAATAACCTCCAGTCTCGATTAACTGAGTTGTTGATTAACTGAGTGGTTGATTAAGGCAGTCCCCTTGCCAGTCTTGATGGCTGCCAGGATATAGCCCTTCGCGGCCAGTAACAGCGATCGCTAAACGGCGGGTAGATCTGTTTGGATAACCGGGGCCAGGGGGGTCGATCGGCTGGACGGGAGATTGGCTGCCGATTGCGGGGAAGCATTTACGACTTCGTTGTTAATGCTTTGACTGGTTGCCGCCGCTAATTCAGAGACGGGTTGGGGCGAAACAGGTACTTGGTAAGGACGAGTGACGATCGCGTCATTCACCATATCGACGATCGATTGACAAATTTCATGTAGGGGTAAGTCATTGACATCATTACCAAAGGGATCTTCAATTTCTGCCCCGATTGCCTCCACATAGAGCAAAACAAAACTAATCACTACTGTCACAAAGACAGTCCATAGTCCTAGTTGCTCAACCAATGCGAAGGGAATCAGTAAACAATACATTAACGTCAATGATTTAAGACAAATAATGTAAGCCGCTGGCATGGGAGTTGCTTGAATCCGTTCGCAAACGGTTAAAGATGCAACCAACTGATTGACTAACGCATTCATTTCGCTCCGCTGGCTACTGTCGATGTGCCCTTGTTCACAGGCTTTTTGCAGATAGATACTGACCCATAGCAAAATTTCTAAGGGTGGATTCTTGGCCGCTTTCAACTTAACGATCGTGGTGGGTTCGATCGTCAGATGATGGAATCCTAATTGACCATTGGGAGCAGATTTCAGTTCTTCCAGGTCGCCCTTTTGTAGAGACAGTTTGGTGCAGACCAGAAAGGCACTGAGAGATTGTAGGGTGCGATCGCGTTCTGCCTTGGCATCCCCCTCCAGACTAATTAAATTAGTTCGCAGAAGCCGCACTAAATTGCGAACATTGGTGACTAAGTCCCCCCAAGCTTTGCGACCTTCCCAAAAGCGATCGTAGGCTGTATTCGTCCGAAAAACCAATAGCAAACCCAAAACTAAATTGCAAACCACATTTTCTGTTAAGAGGCCCAGAACGGTCAGATCGATCGGCAAGTCATGCTGAAACAACCAAGCAACGGAGCTACTAAAAATTCCGAAGATGATAACGCGCGGGAGCACAGTCGGTAGAACTGAGCCACGTAGTTGCAGTACGCTCCTGAATCCCTGGAAATGTCTTTGCACGATCGTCTGCCTCCAACACCATGGGCCGTCCAAAACTCTATTATCCCCCGTCTGGCCAATCCAGTACAAGGGTTTTACTCTCATCCTCTGCGGCCTCTCATCCTCTGCGGCCTTGCGGCCTTGCCCTGCAATCAATTAGGGCTGGAGCTATGGTGTTGGTGTCAGACGATCGATTTAGCGAATACCGGATTGCACGCGCCAGAGCTTGGCGTAGATGCCCTGCCGATCGAGTAGTGCCTCGTGGGTTCCCTGTTCGGCAATTTGTCCCTGCTCAATCACGTAGATGCAGTGGGCATGGCGAATCGTAGACAGACGGTGGGCGATCGCGATCGTCGTGCGGTTTTGGGTGATGTAGTCGAGGGATTTTTGGATGGCGGCTTCGGTTTCATTATCCACGGCGGAGGTGGCTTCATCTAGGATCAGGATGGGCGGATCTTTGAGCAGGGCGCGGGCGATCGCGAGGCGTTGGCGTTGGCCGCCGGAAAGCTGTTGGCCCCGTTCGCCGACGATCGTGTCGTAGCCGTGGGGGAGTTGCATAATGAATTCGTGGGCTTCCGCGTGTTTTGCCGCTTGGGTAATCTCTTCAGGGGTACGATCGAAGCTGCCATAGGCAATGTTTTCAGCAACGGTACCGTGGAACAAAAAGACATCTTGACTAACCCAGCCAATACAACGCCGCAGGTCACGGATTTGTAAATCGCGAATGTCGATGCCGTCTAAGAGAATTTGGCCTTCCTGGAGTTCGTAGAAACGTAGTAGGAGCTTGACCAGGGTGCTTTTGCCGGAGCCAGTCACGCCGACAATCCCGATCGTTTTGCCTGCGGGAATGTGCAGGTTTAATTGCGTCAGGGCATTTTTGCGGCCTTGGTAGGCAAAGGAGAGATTCCGAAAATCAAGTTCGCCTTTGACTTGGTGGAGCAGGAGCGATCGTTGGCCGGAGGGAATGGCGATGGGTGTATCCAACAGGTTCATGACGCGGTTAATGGAGGCCATGGCCCGTTGGTACTGATCCATGGTTTGGCCGAGGCGTGTGAACGGCCAGAGTAGGCGTTGGATGATGAAGACCATGAAGCCGTAGGTACCGACAGAGAGGGCACCGTTGGCTGCGGCGAGGCCACCGAGGAAGAGGGTGGCGGTGAAGCCAATCAGGATAATGAAGCGAATCAGGGGAATGAAGGCGGCACTGAGGGCGATCGCTTGGCGGTTACTTTGGCGGTAGGCGTCGCTGTCAGCGGCAACTCGATCGGTTTCGTAGTCTTCGGCAGTGAAGCTTTTGATCGTGGCGATGCCGGAGAGGTTGTTGGCGAGGCGGCTGTTGATGAATCCAGCTTTTTCGCGGACGTTGGCGTAACGGGGCGCGAGTCGTTTTTGAAACGAGATCGAGCCAATCAGAATGAACGGAATGGGAAACATGGCCAACCATGACACCGCAGGCGCAAGGATAATGAATGTGCCACCCACAAAGAGAACCGTGGTGAAAAATTGCAGCAATTCATTGGCACCGCTATCGAGAAAGCGTTCCAGTTGGTTAATATCGTCGTTGAGAATCGACAACAAGCCACCCGTACTGCGTTCTTCAAAAAAGCTGAGTTCCAGGTTTTGTAAATGGTTGTAGGTGTCTAGGCGCAGTTCGTGCTGGAGGGTTTGGGCCAGTTCTCGCCAGAGTCGATCGAAGGCGTATTCAAACAGCGATTCCAATCCCCAAATGACGAGGGTGAGGATGGACAGGATGGTGAGTTGTCCGGTGATGCTGGTGATGCCTAGGTTGGCGATCAGGGAGGCGTCGCGTTTGACGACGATATCGACGGCCATGCCAATCAGGTAGGGAGGCGCAAGGTCGAAGATTTTGTTGAGGATGGAGCAGGTACTAGCAGCCCAGATTTGCGATCGATGGCGGCGGCTGTAGCGCAGGAGGCGTTGCAGGGGATGGCGTTTGGTGGAGGCAACCATGGCAGGGACTTGGGTGTGTGAGGGAGATGGGTTTGTAACATACCACGATCGATCTGTCTCTCGCACCTGAAAATTGCAAGAGGGTTGCCGCATGGGGTTCGCGTGAGTTTGTGAGCTTTGCTGGAATCCGTCTCTGATTGATTAACCCGGTAGAAGGTCATTCGTCTCGTATACTTTCTCTAGAAGCAGTAAACCTGCTCTAGAAGCGACAGACCTGCTCTAGAAACAGTAAACAAGCTTGTCTAACAACTGATTCCTCCTAATTCATTTCATTCAGTCGTAACCTAACAATCTATGGCCACCCTTTCTAGCGAACTTGAAAAATATTTTTTTGACAATGATCGTTGGCAGCAATCTGCTGATGGGGATGATCGCGAAAGAGTGGAACAACCTTCGCCTGCGTCCCAACAATCGCTGCCTGACGATCGGGAGACCAAAGTCACGCTAGGCAATCTCCTGGATCTCGCTGGGGAACGGACGTTTGGTTTTTTGTTTGTGCTGTTGTCTTTTCCATCGGCTTTGCCCATTCCGGCTCCTGGTTATTCAGTGCCCTTTGGTATTGCTATGGTGGTGTTGGCGGGACAGTTGTTGATTGGGCGAGATGAACCGTGGTTTCCGGAGAGTTGGCGGAATCATGGGTTTGAGGTGGGGCAAGTGCGCCAGGTTCTGAAAGTTGGGTTGCCTTGGTTGAGACGGATTGAGGCGATTTCCCGGCCTCGTTTAACGCAGGTTTGCACTAGTTTGCCGGGACGGACGGTGATTGGTTTAGCGATCGCGTTGATGTCGATTTCGATGATGATTCCGATTCCGGGGACGAATACTCTGCCAGCCATGGGAATTTTTGTGACCGGGTTTGGTTTGCTGGATGATGATGGGGCGATTAGTTTAGGTGGATTGGTTCTTTGTGTGTGTGGATTTATTCTGTCATCTTCGATTTTGTTGGCGATCGCCTTTGGGGGGAGCAGTCTTCTTGATTTGATTAAGGGGGCTTTGGGGCGATAACCCCTACTACGGTTGGATGAGTTCAAGGAATTTCAAGAATCTATAATTTTTATCAACAGGCTTGACTTGACCCTGGTTTGTCAGTAGTCTTGCTTTCTATAGCGATCGCCATGGACATCCTTCTTTACAACGGGTCGGCATGAAGCATGGGGTCGCTGGGTTCCCAAAAATTTAGGCCACTACCTGGGATTGGGCCAACAACCCCAAGTAGCTATTCCCCCTCGCTGCGTGAACAGCAAGGCGGCTTGTTGAGAATTTTAACATTCGATCGAGCCACTCTTGTTTGTGATGTCAAACGGGGTGGCTCTAAGTTTTGGGGCTTCTTAGATTCACAACAAGGAGAAGCTCACAATATGGCGAAAGGTTCTAGCGATCGGAGCGATCGTGAAGTTCAACATAAGAAACAACGCTTACAGATCCACTTAATCGGTCATCCAGAATTCATTCAAGACACGATTAATCAATTACATGTCCATCGCATCGCAGACAGGATTCATTGGAGTCAACCGATGAAGATTTTGCATTCCGACGGGCAATACATCAGCATATTGAGTCGCGAACGGCTGCGATAACAGTTGAAGCTAAGGTGTTTCGCAGTTTGGTTAGTTGTCTAATGGACTACGGATACCTCGATTACCATCATTTAGTACATGGGTGTGGAACATCGTTGTTTTCACATCCTTATCACCTAACAACTCTTGAATCGTGTAGAGGATCTACTGTACGTAAGTTTCTTCAGTACGGTAGGCGTAATGCGTGAGACGAATCGCATCCCGCACCTGATTCAGCATTTTTTTAGAGGTAGCTGGATGGAGATAAGTAGATATACTGCCTCCCCCAGTAGTACATTTGATAATTCCCATAAGAAATCTGAAATTATACGGAAAGATTCTCGCGAATCAGCTTCAAGGGCATATTATACAGAAAGAATCGACATAAGTAGGAATTTGGGTTCTTAGGCTGATTCATTCTGCCTATCCGCCCATTTTGGGATCTTAGGCGGAAAAATTCAGTCTATTAATCGTTATGCAGCTCAGTTCTAGGTGGGGGAAGTATTCGGAGATTACTCGTTAGTGTTCAACATCAAGCTAGATCGCTACGTATGCACAAGAAAATCTTTACATCGTCAAGCTGTAATTAAGCACAGAATTTGTCAGACGAGCTAAACAAACTTGCTTTCATAACCTTCTATAACTATGACTTTAGATTTTTCTGGTCAGAACTTGCGTGGACACAACTTCAAAGGGCAAGACCTCACTGGAGCGAATTTTAGTTATGCGGATATCCGAGGAGCAAATTTTAGCAATGCCATACTCGTTAATACAAACTTTAGATCTACAATAGCTGGCTTACAGAAGCGATGGCTATTTATACTAGTAATAATTTCATTTTTTTTAGCAGCAATATCTGCTGGTATCGCTATTGTTACTGCTCTTGAGATGTTAGCATATGCATTCGTGTTATTAACTCCTGAGCACTCTCTTTCAGCTTTAGTAGACCCTCAGGGCAAGATGTCAATGCAGCAATTGGGTGCAACGATATCCATATTTCGCATTATGTATCCTACCTTAACAGTAATCAAATTTATATTATTTGTTACTTTTTGTGCTGTTACTGTAAAGAAGGGTTTAATAGTAAGTATTAGAGTTATTTTAATAATTTTTGGTATATTGGCTTTTATTGGAGCTTCAGTTGGAGCCTTATCGGGAGCTTTATTTGGGGCTGCTTTAGGAGCATCATCTCTCGGATTTATAGGGTTTTTCCTTGGAGGATTAACTGGACTTTTAATTGGAGCTTTATATGGAGTTGGAATGCTAACTGTATTCCTAGCTTTTTTTGGAGGGCTAACTTTAATCCTACTGCTAACTGCGATTTTATTTGCTTCTTTATCTATAGCTGGAGCAAACATTTTAGCTGGATTTATAAGTGGAATCATGGTTGAAGCTGTAGCTGTAGCTATGGCTTTTATATTAACTTTGACTTTACTATATTCAATCCTATCCCAATATCAGCTTCTAAATCTTTTAGGGATCTCGTTATCAATTAGTGCTGCAACTGTAGCTGTCATTGTGATTATTTTAAGTGGTTATATAGGACGGCAAGCTATATCTATGAATGAGAAATATAGGTTTATCCTTAATATAGCATCAGCTTTTATTGCTGCAAAAGGAACTAAGTTTAAGCTGGCAAATCTAACTGATGCTGATTTCACTAATGCAACACTGAAAAATACAAACTTTAGCAAATCTATTCTTAAGCGAACACGTTTTTTTCAGGTTAAAAAGCTTGAGTTTGCTTTCACTGAAGAAACTTATTTAAAGAATCGTAATTTACAGCTACTTGTAGTTACAGGAAATGGACGAAACAAAAACTTTGATCGCAAGGATTTGAGAGGACTCAACTTATCTAAAGCTAATCTTTCAGATGCTAGTTTTATTGGAACAGATCTTAGTGAATCTGCCTTGCAGGAAGCAGATCTGTCCAGAGCAAAATTGGTGCAAGCTCGGTTAGATCGAACTGATTTAACGAGAGCCTGTCTCACAGGAGCTTATATTGAAGATTGGGGTGTTACAGGAGAAACTAAACTCGATGGAGTACGTTGTGAATATGTTTACATGCACCTCCCAACAGAAGAAGACCCTGACCCGGTACGAAAACCAGACAATCGTCAAGAAATATTTTCTGAAGGGGATTTCACTGATTTTATCAAGCCTTTGATGAATACTCTCGATTTATATCACAACAGCGAAGTTGATCCACGTTCTATTGCTATAGCCTTTAAAAGGCTATCAGAAAATAATCCAGAGGCGGAACTGGAAATCGTAGCACTTGAGAAGCGAGGACGTGATAAGTTTCTGTTACGGGCTAAAACCTCAGATTTAGTTGATAAATCAGAATTGAGTGCTCAATATTTTTCTAACTATAATCAAATCAAGGCTCTACCACACGATAATATTCAGTTGTTATTAGCTGCTCAAGACGATCGAATCCAGAGCCTAGAAGGTATGGTTATGACAGCCTTAAAGCAACCAAAGTTTTATGCAGAAACTTATAGAAATCAAGGAGCGTTTATGTCAGAACAGAGCGGAACTAATATCAGTATTGGTGGTGATGTCACCGGATCAACAATTAACTTGGGTGAAATCAGCGGCAGTGTATCCAACGTTGTTAATCGATTGCCCAATTCTCCGAATCCCGACCAACCTGGAATTAAAGAACTTTTGATCCAGCTTCAGGCAGCTATTGAGGAGGCAACTGAGCTATCCCTTGAAGATAAAGCAGATTTACTGGAGCAAGTGCAAGCATTAGCAGAGGTTAAGCAAATGCCCGATCAGGAAAGAAAGGAAGGACTAGTACGGAAGGCGAAGAAGATGTTTGAAGCAACGTTAAGGACATTGCCAGATACCGCCAAGATTATGGAAGCGTGCAGTAAGCTTTTACCAATGATTTTGAAGGCACTGGGGTTTTCAATGTAGCGATCGCAGCATAACAATTCTGGTGCAGCGGATTGACTGAAGTTGCTAGTGGTGTAGCAGAGGTTATTGGTAACCGCTGACCAGAGCCGTTAGGTTGCTTAGATAGTTGGTGGTGACAGTCGCCTGAGTGTTGTCTGTTGAGATTCAGAATTACATTACTTTGAGGTCGTTGGTAGGATGGATTTATCGCAACTGAAGTGGCTCAAGAATGTTAAACCTGACCAAGGCTGGGCTTATGACAAACTTGATGAGATGCCAATTCCAGAAGCTAGAATTTTTCGCTTGCACTGGCGCAGTCAAGACGATAAAGCCAATGCTCAACAACCTCTTAAGGGTGACTTAGTAGTACTCGTTCAATCAGCAAGGGGCACTCACATAGTTGAGATGCTAGATGACGTGGTTTATGAAAACCCCGAAAAAGAGTGGGGCATATACCGCATAGTGAAGGCTGTGTGGATGTCTCGTAAAGGAGTCGATCGGTGGAACCTTCCGCACCAGAAAAAGATTTTCGGTGTTGAGCACCTTCCCCGTAATGGTCTTGTGCATAAGATTCCAACTGACGGAATGCTCCAATCTCAGTATTGGAAAGATGTGGAGGGGCTACAGGGTTTTCAGCAACATTTGAGAAAACTGTTGACCCAAATTTCATAGGTGGCATCAAACTCATTTCCGCAGTTTAAGGGCTTGGCAACCTGATAAACTGCGGAAGCCATTTGACAATGAGAGCTTCTGCATGGAATTCGAGTGGAACCCAGATAAAGCGGTTATCAATCTGAGAAAGCACAGTATTTCTTTCCAAGAAGCTGCAACCGTATTTGACGACTCGTTATCTGTAACATTTCCTGACCCTGATCATTCCATAGGAGAAGACCGCTACGTTATCATTGGGATGTCCGGGTTAGGGCAGTTGTTAGTTGTCTCTCACACTGACCGAGGAAACCGCACTCGGATTATCAGTGCTCGAAGAGCCACTCGCCAAGAAAGGAGATTTTATGAAGAAGGAAGTTGATGAGCTAAAGGATGAACTACGCCCTGAATACGACTTCTCCAAGATGACGGGAGGTGTCAGAGGTAAGTATGTTGAAAGATACCGAGCAGGAACAAATTTAGTTCTTTTAGATCCTGATATTGCCCGAGCCTTTCCAACCGATGCATCTGTAAATGAAGCATTACGGTTACTACTCCAAATTGCTCAGCGACAGCAACCTAACAACCCGGTTGGAGCGGACTAGCAAGTTTGGTTAGTGTTGCAGCAAAGGTTATCGGCAGCCGCTCAACCGGAACGTTAGCTGGATCTAGCCTGCCTACAAGATGGGTTTTAACTTCACATTTAAACTGAAAATTCAGGTTTTACCTCAAAGATTTCACCGCAATCCTTACAAATGTAAGTGTGATTCCATCTTGCTTCTTCGGCAGGATAGTATGTTGAGTTGTAATGTTCTGCTAAATCTTGGCATGCAGCTC
The DNA here is from genome assembly GCF_050753345.1 of Alkalinema pantanalense CENA528. Lineage (NCBI taxonomy): Bacteria > Bacillati > Cyanobacteriota > Cyanophyceae > Leptolyngbyales > Leptolyngbyaceae > Alkalinema > Alkalinema pantanalense. The sequence goes on from NZ_JBLZFX010000034.1 coordinate 57,770, forward strand.
GTTTTTGATGATTATGCCTGTACCACCATCTGCAAATCTTAGTCCAACTTAAGGCTATCAATGATCCTGTCAGGAAAAAAAATACTGTTACTAAAAAGTTGCCACTCATACTAGAAACAACCCAAAATGTTCCAAGTCCAATACTAAACAGTCCAATTGAGGTAATGACGAAAAAGTTTCGGGGATGATATCCAAAGTCTTCAGGTATCTTGCGACGTGGTGGAACTTGCGCCATAACCTTTTCTTCAATGTCTCTTTTAAGCCGCTCTTCGGTCGTAAGTTCTTCTACCTTGGGCTTTACATCAGATATCAATGGTTCTACTGATGCAGAGGTGGGCTGGAATACAGGCGTTTCATACGGAGGTAATTGAATAGACCTCCTGCATGAATCAAGTGGCTTGTGCCAGTTCAAAATTGAGTAGACCCGCAATCAAATTGAGCCGGAGTCCAAACCGCTTCCTGCGATTGCGATAGCGCCCCGA
>NZ_JBLZFX010000035.1:0-55641 GCF_050753345.1 Alkalinema pantanalense CENA528
GGTTGAAGCCCTGGTTCTCTCACTGATTCAATCTCTAATCCCTAATATGATGCTAAATTACCTGCTTTTTCACGATTCTTGGTAAAACTCTTTATTTTTTTAAGCCTGAGTAGTTACAGGTTGTCTAAAGTTACCAAATTCCTAGGAATTCTCAGTAATCTTTCCGAGAATCGATCGCAGTCTCACCCAAACGGTGTAAAACTTCAGTAAACTCGCTACCTATTTCATCGTTGATCCCAAAGACAAGGCGGGAATGATGGGGATGGTTAACTACGGTGCTCTATATAGCCCGTCGCAACCAGATCATTCCATGAGTCTTAAATTAGGTTAGAGCGGGGTTAGGATGGTGTGTCCTGAAAGTCGGCTATATTGTCGTCTCGATGGTATGACAGCGATTGCAAGAACGCAACAGCGTCAGTTAGTCTTGACGGAATTAGGATTACTTGAGACCGAAACAGTTCCAGTATTTGAAGAAGCCGTCCAAACGGCAGCCAATTTTGTGGATGCGCCCATTTGTTGGCTAAGTGTGATGGACGCAGATCGGGAACGGATGAAAGCGGCGATCGGCCTATCGAGACTAGGTTTGATGAATCCGTTATCTATCCAGCGAGAACTTTCCTTGGACGAGTCCTTCGGGATTTACGTGACGGATAGTAGCCAGAGCCTGGTGATTCCAGATACGCTCAACCACCCAGCCTTTAGCAGTAGCTCCTTCAGCCAGCAGTACGGCCTCCGTTCTTACCTCGGGGTTCCCCTGATTACGGCAGCAGGTCAATGCATTGGCGTGCTTTCAGTCATGGATCTCCGTCCTCGGGAATTTACCCAAAAGGATGTCGAATTTTTGACCCTCATTGCTCGGCTCAGTATGAGTGAGTATGAGCGCCTTCAATGCATTCAACAAACTTCTTCTCCATCGGCCAGTCTCTCTTCCCTTGTTGTCCACCCCAATCACGCCCCTAACTCGCTCAAGTTTGAGCTCTTAGCCCAATTGACCCAGGAGTTACGAACCCCGCTCACATCGGTGATGGGAATGGCGAGTGTGCTGACCCGAGAAATTTATGGCCCCTTAACGGGCAAACAACGGGAATATCTCGATATCATTCACCACAGTGGACAGTACCTTCTGTCTTTAGTGAAGGAAATTCTGGAGCTTTCGGAACTCGACGATCGCTCCCATCAACTCAACCTATCATCAGTGGACATTGAAATGCTCTGCCAGCAGTCGATTAGTACGCTGGAGCAGGCCGCCAATCGCCGAGAGCAACAAATTCGTCTCTCCGTGGAACCCGGAAATCGCATTTGGATGCTGGACAAAGAAAAAATTCGTCAAATGCTCTACCATTTGATGTTCAGCATTATTCAGTCGTCCAATGCTGGCAGTATTGTGCGGCTGCATGTTTCGAACAAGAGTAATGGGCTAAAGCTGACCATTTGGGTATCCCACCCTTGCCTGGGTGAAGGCTTACCCCTTGGTGATTTCTATAACAGCAATGCGAGTAATAGCCTGAATGGCAACGATTATTCAGAAGCTGGCGTGTTTACGAATGGCAAAACAGCTGTCATCAATGCACCTGCCCAGCCCAAGCGAGATGCGATCGACAGCAGTGCTAATTTAGGCTTGCGCCTGAGCCGTCAACTGGCAGAAATCCATGGCGGCCAACTGTTGATTCAGGGCTCCGATCCGGGTCATCGCTACGTGATTACGCTCCCTCGGCAAACGCTGGCGAGCCAGGATGTGGTGAATAATTAATGCTACCCATTCGAATGCTGTGAACTCGAAACAGCCGTTGCACAGTGGTTGCACAGTAGTTGCACAGTAGTTGCACAGTAGTTGTACAGTGGTTGACCTGTATTAGTCAGTCATGCCTCATTAGTCATCAATAACTAGTCATGAATAATGAGGTGTCACAAGTCATTGATCACAAGTCATTGATCACGAGTCATTAGATCGCGAGTCAGCAAAATTCGTTGGTTAAACTGTAACTCTTGGCTAAACCGTAACTCTTGTACATTCTTTTTCTTCTGCATCGTTCTTTGCTATTCTGACACACAATTTTTAACCCCTGAAGCCTCTTCTAGGATTGTCTAGAAGAGGCTTTTTATCGAGATTCTATTACCTCGAAATGTTTCTAGGGCCATCTATTTAGCGTTAATAAAATATTTTTAGTGTTGATTTAATGCAATAAGGAGGTGTGCTTAAAATTGCATTCTAAATTTAGAAACAACAATCAAAAAACTATTCTAGAGTTAAGAAAATTGAATTAATGTAAGAAATGCATCAATTAACAATTTGAGGATCTTTAGAGTAAACCAGATAAAATCTCAATTAAATTGCCGATCGGATGGTTCGATCGGGCTACATTCAATGATTTCATCATCGTTATTTGGTTTGCCTAACGGCTTTAAAAATTCAGAATTAATTAATATTTCAAGCATCCTGCATCGAGTCTGAATCTAATCATTCAACCTCTCTCAATCATTCAACCTCTCTCAATCATTAAATCCTGTGTAGATCAACGGTCAAATGGGCCATCGGTAAGGATAATAAAGATATTCCACCCCTGTACTCGATCGTTGATTCTGCGATTGAATTTTCGATTGAACCGATGCTCTCCACCTCTTTTTTGATCCCTTCGAGCTTTTTCTGAAAATATTTTCTGGGGACATGTTTCTGGAGACGTGTTTCTGGAGACCTTTTCCTGGGGTGACTGGTCTCGTCTTTTCTCTGCTGCAATTTTATTTTGATTGAGCCCATTTCATCATTTCACATGAGGGAGATTCCTATGATTCGGAAAATGGTTGCCGATGTCATGACCCGTAATCCCATCACGGCCCATCCCACAACGCCACTCAAGCAGGTGATTCACACCATGGCCGAAAACCGAATCAGCGGGATGCCTGTGGTGGATGACTCTGGAAAATTGGTGGGCCTTGTGTCAGAAACTGATTTGATGTGGCAGGAAACGGGGGTGACGCCTCCTCCCTACGTCATGATCCTGGACAGCATCATTTATCTCAAAAATCCAGCGACCTATGAACGGGACTTACACCGGGCCTTAGGCGTGACTGTGGTGGAAGTAATGACCCCCCACCCGATCGTGATTCAGGAAAGTCAATCCGTCGCAGATGCAGCCCGGTTGATGCACGATCGGCATATCCATCGCTTGCCCGTCGTTGATTCCACAGGGCGCTTAACGGGGATCTTGACCCAGGGTGATATTCTGCGCACCATGGCGCAAGAACTGGCGGTTACGACCGTTTAAATCGAGCTAGGTCGATCACAACGTGCTGGGAGTAGAATCTGTGTTTTGGGTGGGGATCATTAGGTGCGAAAATAGGGAGCATATTGACCAACCCAGATAACAAGACACTGAGAAAAGCATGAGCGTTGATGCGGAATCGGTAAAAGAACTTCTCAACTCCTCTGATTTCGGCGATCGCCTACAGGGACTCAACCAACTCCGAGGACTGGATCCTGCGGTTGGATTTGAGCTAATTCAGCCTGCGGTTCAGGATAAGAACGTTCGGGTGCGATATGCAGCAGTCTCCCAATTGGCAACGCTGGGTACTCAGGATCGCGATCGTACCCTTGCTTTGTTGCGAGTTGGACTGAAAGATAAAGAACCGGATGTGCAAGCGGCGGCGGCGGATGCGATCGGGGCTTTACAACTGACCGAAGCCTTCGACGAACTGAAAGCCCTCTACGAAACGACTCAGGAATGGATCGTTCAGCTCAGCATTATCGCGCCGTTGGGAGAATTTGGAGATCCCCGTGCTTTCGAACTGTTGGAAGATGCCCTACAGTCCGGCAATGAACTCTTAGCAATGTCTGCCATTGGCGCACTGGGCGAAATCAAGGACGATCGAGCGATCGGGCTGCTGGCTCCGTTTGTGCAAAATGCTGACTGGCAGGTGCGTTATCGGGTGGCCCTGGCCCTGGCCCACTACACCAGCCCCGAAGCCCAAACCCTCCTCGCGTCCCTAGCCCAGGATGCGGTTCCCCAAGTTGCAGAACAGGCCAAAGCTGGACTGGTACATTCCTAAAAACTGCATCGGCAACGCCACATCGGCGAACCCGTCCTTGAATCCCAAAAGACAGGACGGGTTTTGCTATGGTAGCGGGTATTGCGCCATGATTCGGTTCGGTTCCACACCATTACTGATTTTGCAATCAGGGTACTCTCGTAATACGACCAGCGATACAGACTTGTTAGCAACCTCGCGATCGAACTTTGGTTATGGGTGAGTGGATTTTACCAACATTGAGTTACGTGCTAATGCTGGGCCAAGGGGAAGATGAATTTGTCACTTCCTCTGGCTCAGTGGCCACCCAGCGTGTCAAAGCTGAGAAATCCTGGGCAGCGGCGATCGCTGCACTAGAAGCTATGTTGCAGCAAACGGGCGAGCTGAATCATCCTGATTCCAGCGATTCCGATGCATGGAATATCCCTCAAGGTTTAGTTTTATCGGGGCCATTTCCGGTTTTAAGCCAATCGGAATTACTCGATCGCTATCGCAGTTGGACATTTACCGCCGATACTTCTCTGGCAACGATCGCGAACTTTTTCCAACTTCCTCCCTGCGAAACGGGTGAAGCTCCAGCGCAAAATACGAGTACGCCGCTACCCCTCCTACCCGGTGACCCGTTGGCTGCTGAGCAATTCTGCATTGCACTAACGTCGAAATTTAGCTTGGTGATGGTACTGGGTGAAACCCCGGAAGGCACACCGGGCTTTTGGTTTTCCTTTGAGCCGGAGCAGGTAGAACGGGCTTGTCAAATTCTGCGCCTGCGGGTGGTGATGCTGAGTCCCTCCCAGGTGAAAACTTGGGATGACCTGATGGAGCAGTTCCCTACGGTCATTCCCCACTACAAAACCGTGACCCAGTTTAGCCATCGCTTACTGGCCCAGTTGCCCTGCGAAATTTCCTACACCCACGGAGCGGGCTCCCAGGGGCTCTCCCCACTCCAGCACCCTGAAGTTCCCGCTGATTTCTCGCCCTCGGCCCATTTGGCAGCGGCTAGTTTGGCGACATCGAGCTTGGATGTGGAGTTGTTGCAGGCGATCGCCCATGAGGTTCGCACGCCGTTGACGACCATTCGTACCCTGACTCGGTTACTGATGAAGCGCAAGGACATGGTGCCGGATGCGCTGAAGCGGCTGGAAGTGATCGATCGGGAATGCAGTGAACAGATCGATCGCTTTGGCCTGATTTTCCGGGCGGTGGAATTGGAAACCTCGAATAACAAAGGTGTTTCTCTGACGCCCACCTGTCTGACGCAGGTGTTTAACCAGAGTATTCCCCGTTGGCAAAAGCAAGCCCAACAGCGGGGATTGGCCTTGGAGGTTGGCTTGCCTAATACCATGCCCCATGTGGTGAGTGATCCAAGCATGTTAGATCAGGCGCTGACCAGCTTGATTGAGCGATCGGCGCGTAGCCTGCCCTCGGGGAGTCGGATTCAAATTGAAGTTGGTTTGGCGGGCGATCAACTGAAGTTGCAGGTGGAAACCATTGCGAATGAATCCAGTTGTCCCTACCAACCGTTGCTCAAGTCGCTGGGGCAAATGCTGACCTTCCAGCCGGAAACCGGGGTTTTAAGTCTGAATCTGACTGTGACGAAAAATCTATTCCAGGCCCTCGGTGGCAAGCTGACGGTGAAGGAAAAATCCGCCCACCAGGGGGAAATTTTTACGGTGTTCCTGCCGCTGCAACCGGAAAGTATTAATCTTGGTAGGCTAGAGCAGCAACCGACTCATTTGGTTTAGTCACCACTTCCGTAGAGTTCAACGTTCCGTCACTTAACTTGTTGCTGAGTCAGTTGCCCCAACGTTTGCATGGCTCGATCGATTGTCTCCGACCAAGGAGACGCGCAACTGAGCCGGAGACAGTTTTGGAAATGCCCCGTGGGCGAAAATAGGTTACCTGGGGCAATGCTAATGTGATGGCTCAGAGCATCTTCAAATAATTGCATAGTGTCAAATACAGGGGGTAACTCTAGCCAGAGAACATAGCCTCCCTTAGGACGGGTAACCTTCGTGCCAGCGGGAAAATAATCACAAATCGCTTGGGTCATCCGCGCAACTTGCTGTTGGTAGGTGCGTTGCATTTGTCGTAGGTGCCGATCGTAGCCCCCGTTGGCTAAAAATGCCGCGATCGCCAGTTGCGGGGGGATGGCCGTCGTCCAGTTCATGGCCATTTTGAGTTGGGCGATTTGCAAGTGGTAGTGCCCCGGAACCACCCAGCCAATTCGCAGGCCGGGGGACATGGTTTTGCTGGCGGAGGCGCAGTAGAGGACGCGATTTTCTGTATCAAAGGCTTTAATGGCTTTGGGACGGATTCCATCAAAGGCCAGATCGCCGTAGACATCATCTTCAATTAACGGAATGTTGTAGCGATTAAATAAATCCAGTAATTGCTTTTTCTGACTATCGTTCATGCAACTGCCAAGGGGATTGCTGAAGTTGGACACGATCGCGCAGGTGGCAATTTGTTTCTGTTGCAATGCCGTTTCCAAATGTGTTAGAGAAATGCCTTCCTTGGGATGGGTCGGGATTTCCAAGGCGCGCAGGTGTAGGGATTCCAGGATTTCTAGTAAACCGTAGTAGGTGGGAGATTCGATCGCAACGGTATCGCCTGGTTGGGTTACTGCCCGTAGGGACAGGTACAACGCCTCAGCGGTGCCATTGGTAATAATCACATCCTCTGGCGTTAGGGAACAGCCTGCATTGAGCAACCGACGGGCGATCGCTTGCCGCAGTTCTGGCCGACCATCGGGCTGCCCGTAACCATGGGAGATCGTGGAATTGGCCCGTAGCACCTGCCCCATCAAGCGGTTAATGGCCGGAGTCGGCAGTAAATCCAAGCAGGGAACGGCGGCTCCCAAGGTGACATTTTGTGGATCGCGCAGGGTGGCACTGATGCGAAAGGCCAGGGAAATTTTGACAGGAGCGATGTCTTTCGGTTGGGCGATCGCGTCGGGTTCTGCGGGGACGGTGAGGGGCGATCGCTTGACGAAGTATCCGGACTGGGGCCGTGCCAGAATCCAACCCTGATCTTCCAGTAACCGATAGGCTTCTAGCACGGTGGAAATGCTGACGGACAGTTGCCGATGCAGTTTGCGGACGGAGGGGAGGCGATCGCCGGGTTGTAGGGTGCCTTCGGTAATTAAGTCCTGGATGCGCTGGGCGACTTGTTCGTACAACGTTTTGGTGGCGGAAGGGGCAATCAGTTGCAGGTTCATGGGGCGGGGTTCCTCCCAGGGGACTGATGAACAGCGTCGTTAATTAGCGCCGTTAACCGCGCTGTTAATTGCAGTTAACCGCATATCACCACTGAGTTAACGACACAGTTGCAGCGATTTTCAACCAGTACAGTTTATTTTTTCTGAACTGTACCCATTACAATTTAGCAAAACTGCATCTGTTTGGCGGCTGAAAAATTTGTCATGATCGGGGCAACCGTTAGGAGGTGACCCATGCATCTCAAGCAGATTTGGTTAAGCCTACGTCGATCGCTGGAAGGCGATCGCAGTCCTCAAGTGGCAAAGAAGCAAAATTCATCCGGCGATCGCTATTTTGAATTGTATGATCCCGTCGATCGGAAGGTCAGTTCTTTTAGTTCGTCACGGGAAATTCAAATCTGGCTGGATCAACATCACTTATAGCACCGTCATTAGGCATTCAAAGGATTGAGAATATCTATGGATCATGCAATGGCAAGCCAATTAGCTCAGGAATGGTTCAAGGCATGGAATAACCACGATTTAGATGCAATTTTGTCCCACTATGCGGAGGACGTGGAATTTCAATCTCCGTTTATCACAAAGCTATTGGGCGATCCATCGGGAAAGATTGTCGGCAAGGAAGCGCTGAGAGCTTATTTTGACAAGGGGTTACAAGCTTACCCCGATCTCCATTTTGAGCCAATCCAAACTTTGTTGGGTTTAGATAGCATCGTGCTGTATTACCGGAGTGTGAATCAACTATCAGCTGCAGAGTTGATGGTATTGAATGAACAGGGGTTAGTGATTCAGGTGAAAGCCCATTACAGTTCATGATTGGACAGCTTGTGATTCTTGATTATGGGTCAGTTGTGTTTTTCTGTTTCTGAGAATGCATTATGGATAGAACTTACTACACTACGATGGCGGAGTATAACCAATGGATGAACCAAAAGATTTATAGCGCTTGTGAGTCCATTTCTGATTCCGATCGCAATGCCGATCGAGGTGTATTTTTCAAATCAATCCACGGCACGTTAGATCATATTTTGTGGGGCGATCGAATGTGGCTCTCTCGCCTAGCTGAGGCAGCGCCACCAACGGTTAAGCTGGGGGAGTTGCTCTATCCCAATTTTGCTGACCTTCAGGAACAGCGTAGGCTTACCGATCGGACGATTTTGGCTTGGGCCAGTTGCTTAACCCCGGAATGGCTCAATAGTACGGTCGCTTGGCGGAGTGCGATAGATGGTCAGGTACGATCTCATACGGTTTGGATTTTGGTCACCCATTTTTTTAATCATCAAACCCACCATCGCGGTCAAGTCACAACCCTCCTCACCCAATTGGGCCACGACATCGGCTCAACGGATTTACCCTGGATGCCGAGTTTTCTGGAGAAATAGCAACTCTCCCCTCCCTTTCGTTCTAATTTCTGCGATAGGCTATTGCTGTACCTTTGGCGCAAGCAAATGATGGAACGGATTGGCTTTATTGGCTTAGGCATTATGGGCAAACCGATGACGCGCAACTTGCTGAAAGCGGGTTACTCCGTCGCGGTCTACAATCGCAGCCCAGAGCCGATCGCGGAATTGGTTGCAGAAGGTGCGATCGCCACTTCATCCCCCCAACACCTTGCGGAACAGGTAGATGTGGTGATTACCTGTGTACCAGATTCGCCGGATGTGGAGGCTGTTGTCCTAGGCGATCGGGGAATCATTCACGGCGTACGATCGGGAATGCTCTACATTGATATGTCCACGATCGCGGCAGCCACCTCTCGCAAGCTCTACACTGCTTTACAAGACCAAGGTGTGAGTGCGTTGGATGCGCCAGTTTCCGGGGGAGATATTGGTGCGCAGCAGGGCACCTTGTCGATTATGGTCGGGGGTGATCAAGCGGCCTTCGATCGGGCTTTGCCAATTTTGCAAGTTCTGGGCAAAAATATCGTGCGGATTGGCGATGCGGGCGCGGGACAAATCACCAAGGCTTGCAACCAAATCGTGGTGGCGCTCACGGTGCAGGCTGTTGCCGAGGCATTCACCCTAGCGCAGAAATCCGGCGTAGACCCCGCCAAAGTCCGGGAGGCGCTGCTGGGTGGGTTTGCCCAAAGTCGAGTCCTGGAAGTCCACGGCCAAAAAATGCTCGATCGTAATTTCAATCCTGGCTTCAAGCTCGATCTGTTTCGCAAAGACATGAATTTAGTTCTGCAAACAGCACGGCAAGAAAAGCTAGCCCTCATGGGCAGCGCACAAGTCACAGAATTAATGAATGCATTGCAAGCCCAAGGCAAAGGAGACTTGGACTTCCTATCCGTTCTAACACTCTATGAAATGCTTAGTGGAATGTAAGAATATTGATCCATTGATCCAATTTTCTATAGGTCTAACGACGCTAAAAATGATAAAGGCCGACTCATATTTTCTGCAAAGCCGAGAATGCCCCGATCGCGGTGTTCGTAAATCAACGTGCCATCGCTGTCAAATAAAAAAGTGCCTCCCCGTTGCGTAATCCACTGCACATCGGGAACGTAGGTCTGCCAATGCCCCAATACCTCTACCATATTTTTTAGCCGCACCGTTGCCAGTTCAAAGGGACGCTGAAACCCACTGCCTCCCGCCGTTTGGAAAAAACGTCCCCTAATGGGCGGCAATGGTTTGGCATGAATCACCTCATCATCCGCAATCAACTGGGGAGCCGATCGATCGCCCAAATATCCACGAAACACCTCTCGCAACGTCCCTGGACTGCCAATGCCTGCGCACATTAGCAAAAAGTTTGCCCAAGCATTACCCGCCGAAGAAAGTCCTGGAATTTTCAACGTGAGTCCTGGATACAGTCCCAGGTCTTGATGAATGGAGGCAACGGGATCGAGAAACAACTGTTCAGCCGGAAACCCTGTGTAATGACAAAAGCGTTTTCCACCTTCAAGATCACCGATCGCGATCGCACGAACGACAATCTTCCGTTGAACGAACAATTCCTGTTCCCGTTGTAACCACCCCGCATATTCAACGCTATCAAAATCCCCCAACTGCGGCCACACGAGCACCAACACCCGCGAAGTCACTGATTCTAATGCAGGCACGTCTAACACAGGCACGATCGCGCCATCACTAACCCGCTGGAGTTGTAACGATTGGAATTGAGAATAGAGATTACCCATTACTTACACCTGAACTATCAAATACAATTTCCTCGTAAAATTGTTCGATCGGTAAACTTAAACCAATGCTTTTTAGCTCTACGAGATCGCCCGATCGAGAGCTCAAAATCAACCAATCTCCCGCCTCATTTTTATGGTAAATATCGATTGCGACTTCCTCTGAGCTTGCTAAAACATAATCCACTAAATTTGGGTTGCGGCGATACTTTTCAAACTTTTTGCCTCGATCGTATGCTTCAGTACTACTTGATAAAACCTCCACAATTAAACAGGGATAAGTAATATAAAAGGCATTCTCTCTATCACGATCGTCACAAGTCACACTGAGATCAGGGTAAGTATAGTTAGGTGTATTGAGAATGTTAACCTTTAAATCTGAATTAAAAACACTGCACTGACTGCCTCGCAAATGGGATTTGACTAAAGTAGCAATATTTAACTTAAGCGCACTATGATTTTGAGTCCCGCCACTCATCGCATAAACGCGCCCATCAATGAGTTCGTGCCGCTCTAACTGCTGCGCTTCCCAAGCGAAATACTCTTCCGGCGTAAAGTACCGATCGTTCTCTCTTGCTGCAACCATGGGATCCCTCCAGTTATATACAGTTTAGAAGTTGAGCCCTGCCCAGGGGATCTCCTGCAATTTCACAGACTGCGCAGAAGCACAATTGAAAATCACTAAGACTTCCCAAAGAACCAAAGAACCAAAGAACTTGTACCTATTCATTAAGACATTGCTTCTTCATGCTGAATATCAAACACAATTTCCTCGTAAAATTGTTCGATCGGTAAACTTAAATCAATGCTTTTTAGCTCTACGAGATCGCCCGATCGAGAGCTCAAAATCAACCAATCTCCCGCCTCATTTTTATGGTAAATATCGATTGCGACTTCCTCTGAGCTTGCTAAAACATAATCCACTAAATTTGGGTTGCGGCGATACTTTTCAAACTTTTTGCCTCGATCGTATGCTTCAGTACTACTTGATAAAACCTCCACAATTAAACAGGGGTAAGTAATATAAAAGGCATTCTCTCTATCACGATCGTCACAAGTCACACTGAGATCAGGGTAGATATAGTTAGGGGTATTGAGGATATTAACTCGACAATCAGAATTGTAAGTTTTACACCCGCTACCCCGAAGATGGGGTTTGATGATAGATAAAAAGTTTCCCGCTATATCACTATGATTGCGAGTCCCACCCGTCATCGCATAAACGCGGCCATCAATGAGCTCGTGCCGCTCTAACTGCTGCTCCTCCCAGGCGAAATATTCTTCCGGCGTAAAGTACCGATCGTTCTCTCTTGCTGCAACCATGGCATCCCTCCAGTTATATACAGTTTAGAAGTTGAGTCCTGCACAGGGGATCTCCTACGATCGCACAGACTGCACAACAGTTGCCTCAGTCATCATTATATTGAGGAGCTATGGCGGGCATTTATTCGTTACTTCAGCTTTTACGATCGCAAAAAATAAACAGCAGTTCTACGGGTGACTAGCCCCACTTCCCTGACCTATAACCACCTTAGAACCGTAGGGATCATTCTCACTGAGATCCCTTAAAACGCACTTTAAGGAATTCTATGACAATGCGTGTTTTGCCGAGATTGGTTATCGCTGGGGTGATGGTGGGTGCTCTGCTGGTGCCCTTGGCCAGCCCTGCACGAGCCGAAAAGTTTGCCTGTGATGATTTGGTTGAAATGGCGAATAGCTTGGATGAACTCTCTAATGCCATGGAATCTGGCGTAGAAATCCAACAAGATGGCCCGGAAGACCAAGCCCTGCGATCGGTGGTGGATGCGCTGTCTGATGCGGCCAAAATTGAAAATAATCAAGCTCTCCATGATGCAGTCGAAGAAATGGATCAGGCGTGGCATGCCATGGATCGATCGGGATTTGTAGCGGCAGTCGATCGCGTCACGATGATTTTTGACTCCCTCCGGGCTCAGGATTGTCCAGCCCAATAAGCGTCAAGTCTGACCATTGACTCCACACTGTGCCGACAACAAGAGCGCCGATCTCACTAGATTCGATCGGCGCTCTTCTGTAAATTCAATTATGCGGCTAATGATCTGTATGGCCTTACCTTAAGGGATTCGGCCTCAACAGATTAAGCATCAGTTTGAGGACGGGGTTTTGGACGGTTCAGATTGGGTTGTTCTTCGACTACTTCAGCCTCGACTGCTTGAGCAGTTTCTGCCACTTCCTCAAGCTTGTCTTGAATCACTTCACTTGCATCTTCAACAACGTCCGTAATGTCTTCAGCCACTGTCTCGACTTTTTCTGAAACGGTTTCCGAAATCGCCTCAACGGTGGTTGCCCCCTGCTCCACTTTCTCCGTCACGACCTCTTTGACGGTTTCAGCAGTATCGCTGGCTTTTGCTTGTAGGGTGCTTTGGGCGTCTTTGAGGCTGTCCGTGACGGTTTCAGCGGCTTCACTCGCTTTTTCCGACACGTCACCAAAATCGAAGTCATCATCCACATCGGCTGCTGGGGGCTCCTTCTCCTGGAAATCCTTCCGCACGTAGGTTTCCTTGTTCTTCGGTGTGCTGAGTCCTCCCGCAAAGGATTTTGCCTTGTCTAGCATGGATCCAAATGAACTAGCTTTTCCCTCGCGATTGGACGGCCCATTGGAAGCGTCTTGAACGATCGGCGGCTTAGCAAAATCTTCTCGGGTTAGGGGTTTTTCTGCAACCGTAGGGGCAGCCTCGCTAGAAGTATCCGTTTTATCGCTCTCTACCTTACTGGCAACTTCTTGAACCTTTTCCTGCACTTTGCTGAAGGCTCCCTGGGCTTGATCCTTCAATTTGTTCAAGCTCTCAGGATCCACTAAGCCCTGAATACGATCGCGAATTTGTGACACTTTTTCAGCACTGGCCCGTTGATCTTCCGGCACGTCCTCCCAGCGAGCCTGCATCGCTTGCCAACCAAACCAGCCGATCAGCGCAACGCTAGCGATTTGGCCCAGCAAGACGCCCCCCGTAATTCGCCCCGCACAGACCCAGAGAACCAGGGCATAGAACAGCCCCACCCCACTCCAAATCATGTCATTTTTGCGGGCGATCGCGGGTACAACAAACGATGCACCGTATAGCCCAAGACTGCCAAGACCCACTGCCAATGCTAAAAGATATGTCAGCATATCGCTGCTCCTAAAACGGTCATTTCTTAAAGGATGTCGAAGGAAAGACTCTGGGGCACAGTAGAGGTTTCCGAAAAATAGGGTTCCCAAACCGCCCGATCGACCTTCTCTCTCGATCAGATTTAATCCTCTCTTCAGCGTTGTCCCTTAAAGGGCACGTTACCCTGAAATTAAATTGCGATCGTACCCAACGTTTATAGAGTGAAACAAAACTTATGACTCAGAGCTTTGGAGTAATTGGACTCGCTGTGATGGGCGAAAACTTGGCGCTGAATGTTGAGCGCAACGGATTTCCGATCGCAGTCTATAACCGCAGTCGGGAAAAAACCGACGAATTCATGGCGACAAGGGCCGTGGGTAAGAATGTGAAAGCGGGATACACCCTGGAAGAATTTGTGGGGTTACTAGAACGTCCCCGCAAGATTTTGATCATGGTGAAGGCGGGTGCCCCCGTGGATGCGGTGATTGAACAACTCAAGCCGCTGTTGGATGAAGGCGATATTTTGATTGATGGAGGCAATTCTCTCTTCACGGATACGGAACGTCGCGCCAAGGATTTGGAATCGGCGAAGTTTACCTTTATTGGTATGGGGGTCAGCGGCGGTGAAGAAGGTGCGCTGAATGGGCCGAGTCTGATGCCAGGGGGCACCCAAAGTGCTTACCAGTACCTCGAACCGATCTTGACCAAAATTGCCGCCCAGGTGGACGATGGCCCCTGCGTCACTTACATTGGCCCCGGTGGTGCCGGTCACTACGTCAAGATGGTGCACAACGGAATTGAGTACGGCGATATGCAGTTGATCGCCGAAGCCTACGACCTGCTGAAAAACGTAGCAGGCTTGAATGGGGAGCAGCTACACGAGGTCTTTTCCGCTTGGAATGCCACCGATGAGTTAAATTCCTACCTCATTGAGATCACGGCGGATATTTTCCGCAAGTCGGATAACGGTTCCGGTAAGCCGCTAGTGGAAGTGATCCTGGATGCCGCAGGGCAAAAGGGCACCGGGCGCTGGACGGTGAACAATGCGTTGGAACTGGGGGTGGCGATCCCGACGATTACGGCGGCAGTGAATGCGCGGATCCTCTCTTCAATTAAGCAGGAACGGATCAGCGCTGCGCAAATTCTCTCAGGCCCGATCGCGAACTTTACCGGAGATCAAGCGGCCTTTGTCGATAAGGTACGGGATGCCCTCTACTGCTCCAAGATGTGTTCCTATGCCCAGGGGATGGCCTTACTCAGCGCGGCGTCCACGGCCTATAACTTTAATTTGAACTTGAGCGAATGTGCGCGGATTTGGAAAGGGGGGTGCATCATTCGGGCGGGATTCTTAGATAAGATTCGGGCCGCTTTTAGCGACGATCCCAACTTGGCGAACCTGCTGCTGGCTCCGGAGTTTAAGCAAAGCATCCTCGATCGCCAGTCGGCTTGGCGGGATGTGATTATCGAAGCGGCGAAGTCTGGGATCGCGGTTCCGGCCTTTAGTGCTTCGTTGGACTACTTCGACAGCTATCGCCGCGATCGCCTGCCGCAAAATCTGACCCAGGCTCAGCGGGACTACTTCGGGGCGCATACCTACGAACGGATCGACAAAGCAGGGGTCTTCCATACGGAATGGCAGTCATAGTTTCCTGACAGTGCCGACCCAAATTTCTTAGAGTGAGGGCTGACTAGGCGATCGCGCTAAACGATTACCCCAATGATCGCAGGGGGCGATCGTGGAATGGATTGTCTAGCCTTCATCCTCCATCAATACAGCCCGTCTTTGGCGTTTCTTGGGATTTGCCGAGATGGGCTGTTCGTTTAAGATTTCCGCTGGCGAGAGTTCTAGGGGCTGTTCGGCAACTGGTTCAGCGACTGGTTGACCGGGTTGAGCTTGCTGCTGGGACTGCGCAACTTTATGGAGAGGTTTCAGCCCACTGGGGGATAATTGCTGGCGATCGGTCAATTGCTGGCGATCGGTCAATGCTTGGCCTTGACTGACGGTTTGCAGTCCTTCCCAAACGGCTTCGACAATAATTTCTTCCAATTCTTGATTCAGCATCAGCCGAAAATAATCGGTGACTTGGTGGATTTGCGCTGGTGTTAAGCTTTGGGTCGTGATCGCTGCGGTTAACTCCCGCACTGCTATGAGTCGCCGTACTGCATCGGCATCGACTAAGTCATGGATCCGATCGGAATAGTTAAATTCCGGTCGATCGGGTGCGAGCCTCACACGCTGCCCTAACCACAATCCCAGTAACCCCAGGGAAGTCATGCCCTGTAACAGCAAAGCCGTAGCGACCCAATGCTGCTCCATTTCCGCCCACACGGAAAACCCGAGGTACGCCAAAAACGTTGCCCCAACCCCACTAGCGGTTGCCAGGAGGAACGTCCTGTTCCAGCCAGCCAGCGTGGACTTCCAACTAGCCAATTGCTGTTGCCAAGCGGCATTTTGCCAAGCCGTTTGCCCATAGTAGACAGCCATCATCACCGCCGCCCCGATCGTCGTGGCCAGTACCAGCCGCCCATTCCAAAAGATTAGAGCTGTGGTACCCACCGCCACCCAGCTCCACCCCTTCGCCCCAGAGAACCAATGACGCTGTAAGGTCTGAAGGGCTTTCGGCGAAATTTCTAGCTCAGCAATCTCCCTTAGCAAGTGGCGCAGAAACTGCTGGGTATGCGATCGGGAAGCGGGGGCCACGATGGATCTCCTAGCGAGAATAATAAATGAAGGGCAAAGCGCTTATTTGCGGATGGCAATCACAGTGCTGTTGAAGTTATACTCCGGGCCTTCCAGTTCCAAGGAGGTACCCACTTTGACTTTCTTGTTGCCAAACACAGGGCCATCTTCTGTAATCTTGGCATTTCCACTTAACGTCATGCGCAGATCGTTAGAAAAAACCATCTCAGGTCGAGGATCGGGTAAAGCTTTCACGGATCCATCGGGTTGGGAAACTGCTACCGTGCGCGGTAGAAATTCGACTTTCTTCAAGTCCACGGTGCCAGAAGGTTCATTCCGAATGATGACATTAATCCGTTGCCCTTCCTTTAAGAGTTCTTTAGGCGCAGCCGAACTGAGACCCCGCACCAAGACATCTACTTCGATCGGGGTGCCTTGGGCGAAACTGCTGGTTTTTCCAGGGAGCAGGAAAATTCCACCAATGACCATCAAAATAATGAGCGCTGCCCCCACATCGAGGATGCTGAACTTACCAAATAAGCGCCCTTGAGAGTCGAGAATAGCCATACCGGAAATCCTTTGAGAGGCAGGCGGAAAGCACGCTGGGCAAGAAATTAAGCCTTTTGTAGCATTCATCGCCGATCGTCATGAGACAGATTACCATGATCGGGGAGCATGAGCGATGAATGAAAAACTTGGGTATCCCTGAAACTAAGTTATGTTCGATCGCGTCTCATGTTTCAACTAGCTTCTATTAATTTCAACTAGCTTCTACCGATCGCATTGCTCAAAATTCCTCACTCCTCTAGAAATTTGCTCTGATAAGCCATGTTAGCTACTCCACTCAATCGCCGTTTTTCCCGCCGTTGGTTCTATCCGGTTCTGGCTCTTTTGTCCGCAGTCACGTTTACCCTAGCGACACCCACCGTTTCCCATGCCTTGAATTGGGCTGAACTGATTTTAAAAGGTATCCAAGTCGTCCAACTGTCTAGCATGTCCGATAGGCAGGAAGTGGAACTGGGTAAACAGATAAATGACCAGGTGACCCAGGAAGTCCGCATTCTCAGAAATGCTGAAATTACCAACTATGTGGATCAAATTGGTCAGCGACTGGCGGCAAAGAGCGATCGACCGAATTTGCCCTACACCTTCCAAGTGGTTGATGATGATGGGATCAATGCCTTTGCAACAGCGGGGGGCTTTGTCTATGTCAATAGAGGGTTGTTGAAAACGGCGGATAATGAGGCCCAATTGGCGAGTGTGATTGGCCATGAAATCGGCCACATTACTGGGAAGCACGCGCTCAAGCAAATGAAAGAAGCTGCTGTGGCCCAGGGACTCATTGGGGCAGCCGGTCTGAAGAAAAGTGCTGCGGTGCAAATTGGTGTTGAGTTGGCGCTCCGTCGTCCCCACAGCCGCCGGGATGAGTTTGATGCCGATCGCCGGGGCTTGATTAACCTCAGTAAGGCCGGGTATGCCCAATCGGAAATGGTGGCCTTTATGCAAAAGTTGCTCAGCGGCAAGTCCAGCGTTCCCACTTTCCTAAGTACTCACCCCAATACTGCCGATCGGGTGGCAGAACTGAAAAAACAAATTGACAAATCCCCGACCAGTGGCAAAGACGGTCTAGACGGGGCTAGCTATAAAACCAAACTACAAGCTCTGCGATAACGTGATCGATGAATTCGGGGTGCGGCGCGATCGTTGGGGCTGCTCCGCAGCGAAGATCGGGGAACTTCTCCCCGCCTCCCTGCAATGTCGGGGGAGTAGAGTCCCCTGACACCCAAGTGACTTCTCCGTCCATGCACAGGGGATTTGTGAGGGACATTTTGCTTGTCGAACTTACGTTGCGACAACTTTCGGAGTGGTCAGATCAGCAGCAAAATGATAAGCGGCGAAGTTGTTCATGGAAAATTCAACAACTTCGCCGCTTAAAAATTGAGCAGATTAAAAAGATTGAGTAGATCAAAGTGAGGCACTAGACCAAGAACCTCCTTGCAAGGCTAGAGAACCAACACCGATCGACTCCGGTTAATTTTCTCTGGCTGAATTTGCACCAGAATTTCCGCAAGGGGTCTGACTCGAACCGCAAAGGTTTGGACATTGACTTGATACACCTTTTGGGAGGTGGTATCCAAGGCCGTTAGCCAACCACTTTTGGGATGATAGGCTCCTGTGTCAATATCAAGCCACCCATTGCCCCCGACCACCTCTCCGGGGGACACCCCAGAAAAGGTAAAGGTAATGGTATGCCCTGTGATGATTAATTTATTGGGGAAATAGGGCTTTAGGCTAGTGTGGAATTCATCTCGAATCCAACAGAACTGCTGAGTCGTCTGTTGTCGGAGCGGAATTTCTGGATGCACCCCCGCATGGACTAGCCAAAGATCCCCTAAGTCCAAATGGGTGGGCAAGGTTTGGAGCCAAGCGAGGTGATCCAATAGGGTTTCGGCATTATCGTAGCTAGCCATAGTCGCTTTACCGCCACTCTGGAGCCATGCCTGAAGCGCGGGTGCAAACACCTGCCCCTGGGGAAATGCTTCCAAGAGCATTTGCTCATGGTTCCCTAAGACGCAGCCATAGCCTTGATTGCGCACAAATTCCACTACCTGATAACTTTTAGGCCCACGATCGATCAAATCGCCTAGAAAATAGATTTCATCGAGGGTTGTGGGTGCGAAAGTCTCGAAAAGCTGCATCAGCCCATCATAGTGGCCGTGCACATCACCAATAACAATACGTCGAGGAACCTGACTCATTCAATTTTGCACAAAACGGGATGACAACTGGAACACTGAGAAACGTAGCGCAACCTGTACCGCGATTTCTTGAACGCAACTTCTTGAACGCAATCTGGTGGCTAGCAATTCTACTCTGGCTAATCCATTGTTCCCGGAAGAGTTCAGGGATTTACGGCTATCCCCTGAAAGCATTCTAATATGAGGATTTGGCAGAAAAAACTCCGTCATTTGGCAGAACTTTGAGCCAGAACCTGGTTCCGTTTTTGCGTTATCGACCGAGTGCTTTCAAAAATTGTTGTAATTCGGCAGCCCAACCCATCTTTTTACGAGTGCTGCCAGTGGCGGAATTTAAGATCGCTTCCAATTGTTCAGAATCTGGTTTTTCCCGTTCTTCGGCAATCGCTTGCCAGGTGCCTTCCTGCTCTAGCCAAACTTGCCAGGGTGTTGGATAAAACCGAGTCAGGGCTGTTTGGTCATCTAACGGTCGCAGGTAATAGCAGGGTTCGATCGTGTTGAGGAACCGTTCCCGTAGCATCCGTCCCGCATAACCAATACCGACAATACTGATATCCTCTAGCCGTGGGTTTAACAAAATGACAGGCACCCCTGGAGCCGCATTACAAATTTCCTCTAGGGGATTGACTTCCACCGAAGTGGGCGACACGACTAGATAGAGCTTGTCTTCGCTGGCAACCTGTTCCTGAACCGTCGTGGTTTGCCGCGATCCTGCCACATCAATGCTACGGAACTGGTAGGGCACGTCACCCCAATTGCGTTTGGCCCAGGCTGCTGTTCCCGCATCTGTAAAGAAAACCTTAATCCCTTCCCCAAACTCGCTGAACGCTTCCACAAAGGTCTGAGCGATCGGCATGACCTTCAGTTCCGGAAAGAGAAACTCAACGGATAGGCGAGTGTATCCCGCCGTAATGGCAGCTTTCGTGGCATCTTGGGCTTGGACGATCGCGTCTTCGAGGGTATTGGGCAGTGCGGTCATAACGGCTAGTTGAATAACGTTGAATCGTCAGGAATTGAAAAAAGGAATATCGTTTGGGATTGCGTTTTGCCTTGAAAAGCTGCTATCCCGATCGAGAGAATTACCAAATCCATTGTGTCAGGTTTGGGTCAGGTTCCCGATTTCGATCCGGAAAATGGGCTGGCCTTTTCGGTTTTCTAGGGCTGAGTTTCCCAGGTTCAATTTCAAGGTTGAATTCTAGGTTGAATTTCCTCCGTGGGCGAGTGAGGGTAAGATTTTACGTCACAAGATTTTACGTCACGATTTACGTCACAATAAGTGGATGTCAAAAATTGGCGGTTAGCGTTGCTCGAGAGGTTTGGTTGTGAATTTCCAGTCGGTGATTGCGGCATTGCATCAATTTTGGAGCGATCGGGGGTGCTTGATTGTGCAACCCTACGACACCGAAAAGGGCGCTGGAACCAAGAGTCCCCACACTTTTTTGCGGGCGATCGGGCCGGAACCGTGGTCAGTGGCCTATGCGGAACCCTGCCGTCGCCCAGGAGATGGCCGCTATGGCGAAAATCCCAACCGCGTGCAGCACTACTACCAATACCAAGTGCTGATCAAACCCTCTCCAGAAAATATTCAAGAAATTTACCTCGACTCCCTGCGGGTTCTGGGCATTCAGCCGGAGGATCACGATATCCGCTTTGTGGAGGATAACTGGGAAGATGCCGCCGTGGGGGCTTGGGGTGTGGGCTGGGAAGTCTGGCTCGATGGCATGGAAGTGACCCAGTTTACCTATTTCCAGCAGTGCGGTGGTATCGACTGCAAGCCTGTTTCCGTCGAAATTACCTACGGGTTGGAACGGCTAACCATGTACCTGCAAGGGGTGGACTCGATTTTTGACATTCAGTGGAACGACAAGCTGACCTACGGCGACGTGCACCTGCAAGGGGAAATTGAGGAATCGACCTATAACTTTGAAGCCTCCGATGCCGATCTGCTGTTCAACCTGTTTAAGCTGTACGAGCAGGAAGCCGTGCGCTTGATGGAGCGGGAATTGGTGCTGCCTGCCTTCGGGTATGTGTTGAAGTGTTCCCATACGTTCAACCTGTTGGATGCGCGGGGTGTGATTTCTGTGACGGAGCGGACTCGCTACATTGGCAAGGTGCGTAATCTGTCCCGTCAGGTGGCTACGCTGTATCTCAAGCAGCGGGAGGCTTTGGGATTTCCCTTGCTGAAGGATGAAGTGGCCAAGGTGTAGCCCGCGATTCAATTCGTAATGTAATGAATGGCGTGCCCTGGGGTGAGCGAAAGATGGTCGATCGCGCTGATCGGATTGCAGGAGGATTAGTGGGCCTACTGGTGGGGGATGCCTTGGGGGTGCCCTACGAGTTCCATTTGCCGGAAAACTTGCCGCCGATCGAGCAGATTGAGTTCACACCTCCCCAGGGATTTCGCCGCACCTATGCCGGAATTCCGCCCGGTACTTGGTCAGATGATGGAGCCCAAGCACTGTGTTTACTAGCTTCGTTGTTGGAATGCGATCGGTTTGATCCCGAAGACTTTGGCCGTCGTCTGGTGGCGTGGTACGACGAGGGTTATATGGCGGTGGAAGGCCATGTGTTCGACGTGGGAATTCACACGGGCCGAGTGCTCAGCCAGATTCGCCGAGGGGTGCCTCCGGTGCAGGCAGGCGGCATCGATCTGAATGCCAAGGGGAATGGTTCGTTGATGCGATCGTTGCCGATCGTACTGTGGTGTCAGGGCAGCGATCGGGAACTGGTGGAACTCGCCCACGGCCAATCTCAAGTAACCCATGGTGCAATTACCTGCCAAGTTTGTTGTGCGCTGTATTGTCTATGGGGGCGAGGCATTTTGGAACAGGTGGCCCATCCCTGGCAGGGTGCCGTGGCAAGGTTACGGCAAATTTATATCGAGAATTCCCCAGACTGGTTGGAGTATTTGGCTGATCTGGAAGAATCAGTGCGACCACAGGAAGATATCACCGGAACCGGAACTGGTTATGTCGTGGATTGTTTACGATCGGCTCGGTTAGCGTTGCAAGAAGATAATTTTGCTGCTGTAGTCAAAACGGCGATCGGGTTGGGTCATGATACGGATACTACGGCTTGTGTTGCGGGGGGATTGGCAGGCTTGCGCCATGGAATCGCTGAGATTCCAGTCCATTGGCGGCAGCAACTCCGGGGCGAAAATTTGCTACAACCGTTGCTACAGACTCTCTTGCGCCGTTGGTAAGGTCAAGTAGAGGGGGGCAAACAGTCAATTTTTGCCGTTCAATTAACCACAATTGCTTCAATACATTACCGGAGGCGGATAGGGGTTGCTGTCTTCTGGTAGACGGTCAAAATCAAAAATTTTGATTATGATCAATTACTAACCAAGAGATTATTCAGTTTTCGTCTACAGAACTGTTTGCAGCAGAGTTTTTGACAGAAGTGCGACGAATGGCTTCTGTCCATTAGGCCAAAGAAAACTTTGCCATTGCAAACTGAACCTTTGGCAACTCTGATTCACGATGGGCTGGACGATCGCTGAGATTGCGAATCGTCTGCTTCGGCTAACCCGTCGGTCTGCGGATCTTGCCAACTAGACCCTATATTTTTGAATTAACCGAGAGGTCATCGTGGCTCTGTATGCAGAACTTCACCGCCACTTAGGTGGCTCTGTTGTACCTAGAATTCTCTGGCGCTATCTACAACGCAGCGAATCCCAATTGTTGGAGCGATTTATCGACTATCCCAATTTTGAAGACTACTACACTCGCCCCCGCAATACCCTGGAAGAGTATTTAGAATTGCACAGCTTAGTGGAAAGTGTGCAAACGGCAGAAACCTTGCCCTACTTTGTCTATCGCCTGCTGCGCGGGGCCTATGTGTTTGAAAATTTGGCGTATTTAGAACTGCGCTACACGCCTTACTTACGCACCGATGAACACCTCAGCCAATCCGATCGGATTGGGCAAATGGCTGAGATTGTCAACATTGTTGGCCAAGCCAGTAAACAGGTGGAATATCCGATCGTGACTAGCCAAATTGTCTGTATGCACGCGCAGTTACCCTATGAGGTGAATCGCGCGATCGTGGATTTGGCGATCGAACAGCGCCATTTTATCTGCGGGATCGACCTTGCAGGCAGCGATCGACTCTATGGAGAACGCATGGAGGAATTCATTAAACTCTATGCCTATGCCCGATCCCATGGCATTAACACTACGGGGCATCTGTACGAGACCCCCAATGGTTGTTACCCCGAATTGCTGCCCTACCTCATGCGCATTGGCCATGGCATTCAGATTCCCTTGCGCCATCCTGAGTTACTCAAAGATGTTGCTGCGAATCGACAATGTTTAGAAGTGTGTCCCTCAACTTATCCAAAGACCGGGACATTGCCGGATCTCTCTGAGTTGAAGCAAGTCTTCGATCGTTGCTTTGATGCTGGTGTGGATATTGCCATTTGCACCGATAATGCAGGTTTGCACAATGTTCGCTTAACCCAGGAATACGAAAACCTGTTGACCTTGGATATTATCGGCTTTGAGGAACTCCAGACTTGTCAGGAAGCAGCCTTCCGTCACGCCTTTGCCTGGTCCTATGGAGAACGCCCAGTGGCATTGTTAAATGGGTTGTTGCAAGCCCAATCCCAGCGATCGATGCAGATGGTGTAATTTGTTGGCGCTAGTTCGTTGGTGCTAGTTCGTTGGCGCTAATTCGTGGGTGCTAATTTATCGGGGATGTTGTGTCTAAGAATGCAGGATTCTGACGCGACTCCCCGGCGCAAATGCCCTAGTCGTCAACGAATCACCGATCGCTCAAGCGAAGACAAGGCTGGAGTGTGGCTAAAACGGAGTCTCGCAAGGAGGGAAAATCGTAGCCTCCTTCCAGTCCAAAGACGATTTTAGAAGTTAGATCCAAACATTGTTGAGTAAACCAACCATAATCCGCTGGCAGAAGGGCTGTATCGGATAGGGGATCATCCTGATTGGCGTCATAGCCCGCACTGACAATTAATAAATCTGGCTCGAAGTGGCTTAGGAATGGCATCACTTGCTGCTCAAACGCGACGGCATATTGGGTGATGTCATTTCCCGCTTGCATGGGAATGTTCAGCACGTTGTCGTGGAAGCCTCGCTCAGTTTTACGACCTGTACCGGGATAGTGGGGAAATTCATGCAAAGAACAGTAAGCAATTTGGGGATTAGATTCCACAATGTCTTGGGTGCCGTTTCCGTGATGGACGTCCCAATCGAGAATCGCAACTCGATCGCACCCTTGGGATAGTGCATAGGTAGCCGCGATCGCGGCATTGCTAAACACACAAAACCCCATCCCACGATGGGCAATGGCATGGTGCCCCGGAGGCCGAGCGAGGACAAAAATGGGCTTCCCCGTCTCTAAGGCAAAATTGACCCCATCCAGCCAAGCATTTACCGCCAGCATAGCCACTTCATAGGTTGCGGGAGACGCCGGGGTATCCGCATCAATCTGCCCTCCGCCATCCTTGCAAAGTTCTCGTACAGCCTCGATGTAGTGTTGGGTATGAATTTTCTGAATCCAGGGCAGGGGCGATCGGGCTGAGATCGGGGTTGGCTCACGCCATTCAATCTGGTTAGCCCAGGGTGCTGCTTGAATCCCTGATCGGATGACTGTTAACCGCTCTGGTTTTTCTGGATGGAAAGTCCCAGTTTCATGGCACAAAAAGCGATCGGAGTAGATGACTGGCAGCATAGTTCAAGTCTGGGCAAGGCTCAAAGATTAGAAGAGGACTAGGATGAAGTAGGGCTGGGTAGAGCGGGCTTGAAGGTGGAGCGGGCTTGAAGGTGGAGCGGGCTACTTTAGCGCAAGCTATGTTGTCAGGATAACGCGAATTTTGGTGAGGGAACCTTGAGGTCGCTTGGAAAAATTGGGCAGGTACAATTCCCATAATCTTTCTGTAAAGAAAGATTGCATATTTGTAAAAAAGTATGCCTTACCCGAATCTATACCCCGGTATAAGACGTATTCTGAATACCCATCCACCTGTAGAGAAATCTGGTCTAGGTGGATGTTGGTTGGGATGGTTAGCGTTGCCTAACGGCTGTTTGGGGCGCTCGCTGAGTTTGACAACACTTTGATAACACTACATTTGACAACACTACATTTGACAACACTACATTTGACAACACTACATTTGACAGCACTCTGCTAATCGTCTTACGACGCTAATCGTCTCACGACATTGAGTGATTGATTGGGTGATTCGCGGGGGTAGGGGGGTGTAAAAATCCCTCCAAACCTTGCCATCTGCATAGATTGCGCAGGCTGCCCCTGTAAATTACCTGGCCATTCTATAGGATTCCCATCCAATACGATCGTTACCCCCTTTGATCCTCTGTTAGGAGTTAAGCTCTATGCGTAAATGTCCTTCGTCTGAAGCAGATTTAAAAGTACTGCTGGTGTTTGTGGTCATTAGTGGATTGTTTCTGTCTGGAACGGCGATGATGTCTGCGGTGAATTTGACTACATCGGAGACGCGCTCCTTCACCCAGAACTTAATGAGTTGGCGTTGAGAATGAAGTTGGATTGTTAATATTTTCGAGTTGTGACGGGGCGATCGATTCGATCGCCTTTTTAATTGTCTTTTTTCTGAAAAAGTGTGATCTTGAGAACTCTTTGATTTGGGAAACTGACGAGTGATCTAGGAAAGCCTTTTCTACAAGATTGTGCTCCGTCCCATCACTCAAAAAAACTATGAAAGGTCATCTAGCTGATAGTTCCAATGCTTTACCATATAGCTTTTAGATTAATAATAGAATCAAAAAAATAAAGAAATAAAATCAATTTAAATATCAATAAGAAATCAAAAAATAATCATAAGAATTAAAATAAAATAGAATTCAAAACTTGAATCATTCAAAATCGAGAAAACAGCTATGACAATATGCACATTAGTAAATTGATAATACCAGGACGTAATGAATTCTGAGAGCCTAACAATGCATAACCCAAAAAGTCCTTCAAAAGCTCACTTTGCTTGGGTTTGAGGGGTCTCTAAAAAGAGGATTTTGTGCTAAAATTTATGAGTCAACTTATCCCTAGTCGGTTATAATTAATCGCCCGACCTGGGTGTCACGAAAAATTGCTGCTTTTGGAGTATTTCACGCTATGACCTTTTCTCAAGAGCCGCCGAACGAGGAGCGCATTGTTCCGACTGATTTGCGTAACGAGATGCAGCGGTCTTACCTGGAATACGCCATGAGCGTGATTGTGGGTCGTGCTCTGCCGGATGCGCGGGATGGGCTGAAGCCTGTTCACCGCCGGATTCTCTATGCAATGCACGAGTTAGGATTAACCCACGATCGGCCCTTCCGGAAATGTGCCCGTGTGGTGGGGGAAGTCTTGGGTAAATACCACCCCCATGGCGACACGGCTGTCTATGATGCCTTGGTGCGGATGGCACAGGATTTCTCCATGCGATCGCCCTTGATTGATGGCCATGGAAACTTTGGGTCGATCGATAACGACCCCCCTGCTGCTATGCGGTACACGGAGTCGCGGCTGACTGCGCTGACGATGAATGCCCTGTTGCAGGATATCGAATCAGAGACCGTTGATTTTGCTGATAACTTTGATGGATCTCAGCAAGAACCCACCGTATTGCCGTCTCGGATCCCTCAGTTATTACTCAACGGTTCCGCTGGAATTGCGGTTGGGATGGCGACCAACATTCCACCCCACAATCTGGGTGAGTTGATTGATGGATTGGTCGCCATGATTCACAATCCAGAGATTACCGATACTGGTTTGATGGAGTATATCCTTGGCCCTGACTTCCCTACGGGGGCGTTAATTGTTGGGAAATCTGGAATTCGGGAAGCCTACACCAGTGGCCGTGGTTCCATTACCATGCGGGGGGTCGCGAGTATTGAAACGATCGAGCGGCGGGGTGCACCGGACAAAGACGCTATCATCGTTACAGAACTCCCCTACCAGACGAACAAAGCAGCGTTGATCGAAAAAATTGCTGAGTTGGTCAATGACAAGAAATTAGATGGAATTTCTGATATTCGCGATGAAAGCGATCGGGATGGCATGCGGATCGTTATTGAACTGAAGCGGGATGCCTATCCTCGGGTGGTTTTGAACAATCTCTATAAGCAAACCCCCCTTCAAAACACCTTTGGGGCAAACATGCTGGCCCTAGTGAATAATGAACCGCAAACTCTAACGCTGCGGGTCTTCCTAAAAACCTTCCTCGACTTCCGGGTTGAAACCATTACCCGTCGTACCCGTTATCTGCTGCGTAAAGCTGAAGAACGGGATCACCTGTTGCAGGGCTTGCTGACAGCTTTGGCTAATTTGGATGCAATTATTGATCTGATTCGCCATGCCGCCGATGCCGCGATCGCGAAACAGGAACTGATCGATACCTACAATCTATCGGAAAATCAATCCGATGCAATTTTGCAAATGCAATTGCGTCGCTTAACGGCGTTGGAAGCGGAAAAGATCCAGCGAGAACATGAGGACTTGCAACGGCAAATTATCGATTTGCAAGATATCCTGGCAAAACGCGAACGCATTCTAGCGATCATTGAAGAAGAAGTTAGCGAACTCAAAAAAGTTCATGCTACACCCCGCCGAACTCATATTGAGCAAGGTGAAGATGAGTTAATGGATGAGGATTTGATCGCCAATGAAAAGTCGATCATCCTGATTACAGAACAGGGATACGTCAAACGGATGCCTGTAGATTCCTTTGAAGCCCAAAGCCGCAACACTCGCGGCAAAGCTGGCGCAAAGATGAAAGAAGATGATGCAGTTGATCACTTTGTCACCTGTTGTGATCACGATGTGGTGATGATGTTTAGCGATCGTGGTGTGGTTTATGCCATTAAGGCGTACCAAATTCCCACCTGTTCCCGGACGGCGCGGGGCACCCCGATCGTTCAGCTCCTGCAAGTCACCCACGAAGAAAAAATTACTTCTGTCGTACCCGTGAGTGAGTTCCGAGATGATGTCTATCTTGTGATGCTCACCCAAAAGGGCTTTATTAAAAAGACCGTACTGTCTGCCTTTAGTAATATTCGTGCCAATGGATTGATTGCCATTTCCTTGGAAGAAGCAGACCAGTTACGTTGGGTGCGACTGGCAACAGTACACGACAGTATCATTATCGGTTCTAGCCAAGGTCGTGCTATCCATTTCCGGGTGAACAACGAACAACTACGTCCGCTGGGCCGCGCCACCCGTGGGGTGCGATCGATGAACCTGAAGGAAGGCGATCGCTTAGTTGGAATGGCGATCGTCTCCAGCCAAATCCTAGCGGAGCAGGCGGCCCTACTGGAATCCGATAGTGATGATGATTCCGAGGAACTGACCGACGGCAAGAACCAAGGCCCTTGGATTTTGGTAGTGACCACCGGTGGCCTCGGTAAGCGGGTTCCTGTGGGGCAATTCCGACTACAAAATCGGGGTGGCATGGGCATTATTGCAACAAAATTCCGCAGGAAAGGGGATACCTTGTCGGCACTGATCATGGTGAATGAAGGGGAAGAACTGATGCTAGTGACGAATCGAGGCATTATTATTCGTCAAGCAGTGGATGCGATTTCGGCCCAATCTCGCCCAGCTACTGGAGTCCGGTTACAACGGCTCGATGAAGATGATGCCATTACAGCAGTTGCTGTGGTTCCGGTCACGGGAGAAGCCGCCGAGTTATCAGAAGGGGATGAGGAACTGGGCGAAATCACTGAGTCGTGATGGAACCGCGAGGTTGATTCCGCGAGGCTTGAGTGAGATCGTAGATGCGATCGCCCTCAAGCTCGCTCCCTTAGACCAAATTGATTCATTAATGCTACAGATCCGATCCCCCCTAGCCCCCCTTAAAAAGGGGGGAATTCAGGCAAATTCTTTCAAAGTCCCCCTTTTTAAGGGGGATTTAGGGGGATCGTTATGTGTTGCAATTACCAGTTGATTTGGTATTAGACGTAAGTCAAAAATTCACGAGTCACTTGAAAGGAGGGGAAGCATGACTGCTGACCCTCTTTCTTATGGGCTTTTAACTGTGATCATTGGTTCTCAGGGATGCGAGTTCCTACATCTGCCAAGTTGGCAGGGCTGGTGACTCATCCAAAAGTCACTTTCTTATACGGGGTGAAGTTGGGAGGTGATGCAATCTCCCTCACACCGCAGCCCACAGCGGAAAATGAAATTTTATTTAAATCAAAAAATAAAATTTTGCAAATAAAACCTAAGTCTTGTAAATATGTAGTCTGTGTTACATCTATTCGTATGAGTTTGCAATTTCACTAGATGATCTCAATATTATTTACTTAAAGTTTAAATAAATGTTGAACTCTTCACAAGTTCTCCACGATCGATCCCTAATCTCTAGACTCAGTCAGAGTGAGCCGATCGACCGAGCTAAGGGAGTCTGTGCATGTCTGCAATCTATTTACTAGTTCATCGTGTACTAGAAATGGGCTATCTCTCTAAAGAACATGAGGGGCAGCTACGTAATCTTGTGGGTCAAGGGTGCAATGGAGACGATCTCGAAGCGGTCGTCATGTTGAAGCAGGCTTTGGTGTTTGGCCATGTGAAACGGCAGGCCCACCGATCGAAATAATCGATTGAACGAAGTCAAGGTTCAGTGAAGTCATCCCTTATGAGGGAGCAGCCAAACTAAAATAACGGTCTAGTTTGTCAAAACGCTACTTGGTAAAAATCTCTCTAAACAATCTATTGTATAAAGCCCATTCAGCGATTTAGAATTCCGTTTAACAGATTCAACGATCGCTTGAACTGCCTCTTAAATCCCTGTGAGGGAAGCTGATTTTGCTGATACGTTTCCAAAGTATTTTGGTTGCTGGGAAGCACCCGCTCCACCGAAATATTGCCTAAAACCGAATAATTTCTCGTTCAAAGGCATCGGGTGTGGGCTCAATCTCCCAAACGATGCCTTCACCATTATCTAATTCGACTTCTAATGTGATAGCTTCTATAGCCGATTCAGCAAATGCTTGATTTCCCTCAAACATTTCCAAATCTTCTGTTAGCAGCGTAAGCCGAAAGCCGCCAGGAATCAAACCACCGGGATTAGTATTGCGCAGTTCAAAGCGGAGCGAATCAGCCAATGGGAAGATTTGTAATTCGTAGGATTGCCCCGCGATCGTTAACTGCCGCGCAAAGGCCACTGTCTCCGAGGGTTCTTCGCCATTGCCCCTGGCTCCCACAGCGGCAAATTGCAAGTCTACCTGCTGCCAGCCGAGTTCACTGCTCAGTTGATCTAAGCCTTGCCGTAGCCATTGCCCGATCGACGGTTGACGTTCCAAGCCTTGTCGTTGTTGGTGTAGGTCTTGCCGCCAGCCGCCGTGGGCAATCAGGCCCGCCCAAGTGGGGAAAGGTAACTCCAACCGTAGGGCGATCGTAGGATTTAGGTTAGCGAGTCGGGTGATTAAATTTTGGGCATGGGCGATCGTCAGTTTGGGAATGTCTGTAATGGCTGCTCGCAGGGGCTGGGGACAGAATTCCTGGCGCAGGCGGAGGGTGGCCAAATCTGTGATGAGATGGTTAGCACTGAGGCGATAGCTACGATCGCTGGCTTCGTAAATTCCCAGGGTTTTGATTTGGTAATGGCTGGCAAAGCCCCAAATCTCTGCACCTGCGTCATCGGGATTGATATCCACTGCCACATAATAATCCGCTGCCCAATCGGGAATATCAATCCATTCCTGGGGAATGCTCCATTCATCCTGGTCGATCGTTTCCGTCGGAATCACCACCCAGCGTTGACCGTTAATCAGTAAGGGTGTCCCGGTGGTGCAGCTCCAGAGACTAGTTTGAGCTGCGCGATTGAGGGCGGGCTTGACCTGGGAAAATTCCGCTTGCAGCCAAGGTTGAATTGCCGCGATCGCCAGTTGATTGAGATAGGCCGTCCAGCGATCGGGAGAGACACGAAAGCGATCGGTTTGTCGCCAAACTTGTTCCGGTTGGGGAAGGGATAACGGGGTAGCAGTTGAGAACATAACAGGCGACTCCTTCGCTGAGATCAGACTGAACAGGGTTAGGGATGGGTGGGATCGAACCTGGGATAGGCTATGGGATGGCTCATTCAGCGGTTGCTAAGCTTGGTAGTGCTTTTGGAGCCACTCTTCCAGCACCGTTCCCATGGTGTCTATTACGTCCGGGGTGATCTCGATATGCAGGGTATCTCGGCTCCAGAGGATAAGTTTTTTGAGCAAAATCTCCTTGGCCCGGGTGAGGCGGCGGGAAATGGTGTACTGCTTGATGCCCAGTTGAGCGGCCATTTGCTGCTGGGTTTGCCCTTCGCCGTAGTACAGTTGCAGAA
Organism: Alkalinema pantanalense CENA528; assembly: GCF_050753345.1. Classification (NCBI taxonomy): domain Bacteria; kingdom Bacillati; phylum Cyanobacteriota; class Cyanophyceae; order Leptolyngbyales; family Leptolyngbyaceae; genus Alkalinema; species Alkalinema pantanalense. The sequence continues at coordinate 31,236 of NZ_JBLZFX010000035.1, forward strand.
TTTGCTGGATTTCGCCATCACAATCCGCGATCGCGGCGATGAGCACCTGATTCACGTCCTGCTGCTGGGTTTTACGCTCTTCGGCCTCCTCCTGGGCAATCAGGTCATTCATCAACGAACCCCGAACCTCATCGGTGAGATCGTCCAGTAATTCCCCGGAGTCCTGCCCTGGCTTGGGGGTATTAATGGAAACCACGTTGGGGTTTAAATACGTCCGCACTGCTTGGGCGGTGGCATTGAGCCAGCGTTCGAGGGTGGCTGCCGAGGCTTCCGGGAGGTTCCCCCGCTCACGATCGTAGGTTTGGGCGATCGCTTGCCAAATTTCAGGGCTGGGAGGGGGGAGTTTGCGGGTGCCTGTTGCTTGGACGGGAACGTAGAGCCGCTTAAACTCTTGCCACGCCAACACATAGGACTGAATGGTATTGCCCGTTTGTCCAGCGGTTTGCAGGGCTTCAATTACGCGCTTCTGGCTCACTTTCCGCAGCAACGCCCAATTACTGCAAATGTCGATTTCCTGGCGTTGGCGCAGGGTATCGCGAATCGTACTGCTAAAAATGGCGCTGGCATAACTTTCTAAGCTAAAGCCTTGATTGGGGTCAAACCCCTCCAGAATTTTCTGCATCCGCACGATCGCTCCTTGGAAGCAATCGGCCACGGTATACTGCACCGCACTAAACTGGGTCAACATGCGCTTGGCAGCCCAGTAGCAGCTTTCTTGTAGGTAGGCTGCTAGGTGATTGGTGGAGAGCGATCGAGACAGCAACCGACTCGGCGTGGCTTTAGCCTTTTCCTGGTGCCAGACTTTGTACCAAAACAGCGCCCAGAAATTCTCCGAAAGTTCCTTGGGGTGCTGCTGCAATGACCGTTGCATACTGCGCTGAAGCCGACCATCGGGCACCCAGGTTTGGGGGTGATCGCCTTCAAATTGCAAAAAGGTCGAGAATCGGTCAGTGAGAGTTGGACGCGATCGCATAGTTGTCAGAGGGGGTTAGCCAGTAGCTTGTGATCGGTAAGTTGCCGCTACAGGGATTATAAATGCCAGCATTGATGGAAATTACGCAGCCACAGACCTCTGTTCCGGATTTGCATAATTTCTCAGTTTGACTCCTATGCAGGCCGTAAGACCTAACTTTGAAAGTACGAGGAGTCTTGTATGAAGTCTACAGTGGCGACGCGGCATTGGACGAGTGAACTTCGTAATGGAACCGTAATGGGGCTAATTCTGACGACCCTGCTGGGATGGGTGCCCACTGCCCAAGCCCAAACCCAAGGATTTGAAACCCGATCGCTGTCGCAAATTTCCCAAATTTCCCAAGCGGTCAGTCGCACGGGAGATAGCCGAATTGTCATCACGATCGGTGATGGCAAGGATACCTGTGGCAATCGCTTCAGCCTCAACCAGGTGGGCCTGAGTGATGGCTTTGATTTTCCGAAACCCGGTGGCGTCATGGGTTCCTTTGATTTTCCCCGACCGGGTGGAGCGACGTCTTCGTTGGGATATCCCGCCCCGATCGGGACAGCTAGCACTTTTCAACTGCCCCAAGGCACCCAGCAACCGGATATCGTGGGCTGTGTGGATAGCCAGCGCAATATTTTGTTCATCAATATTCGGCCTCGGGTGATTCAGGAAAAAGTGGTTGTTCCGCAACCGCCGCAACCTCATGTGCCTTCGGTGGAATTGCCGCCGCTACAACCGCCACAAGTGCTAACACCACCCCAACGCCCAGGCACGTATAACCCCAACCCAAATTCTCCCAATTCAACAACGCCTAACCAAACCGTTCCCAGCTTTCGCACGAATCAAGTTTATTCCTATCCCCAGGAATTCATAAGCCCAATTAAGTGATACCCGATCGCCTGTCATTGCCAATCTCGACGATCGCGCAATTGGCCTTACTTCGAGAGTTGCCCAACAAATTTCTGAATTGCTTGCAGATAAGACTGATTGCCGGGTTGATAAATCCTGACATGGTCTGCTCCAGCAATGAATAAGACTTGTTTGGGATCAGGGGCTGCCGTGTAGAGACGTTGGCTCATTTCAACGGGCACTACAGAATCAGCACTGCCGTGGATAAAGAGAACAGGAATCCGCAGCGATCGCAGTTTGGTCAGCGAGTCAAAACGTTCTGTCAAAAGCAGATCAATCGGAAACAGTTTCAACCCTGGTTTGGATTGAATGACCGCTGCCATGGAGGTAAAGGAACTCTGCATGATTAAACCTGCTGCGGTTGGATTGCGAATGGCCAAATCCAAGGCGATCGCGCCGCCCAAGGATTCGCCATAAATCACAATGTCTTCTGCGGGGATCTGGCGCACGGTGCGGAGGTAATACCAGGCGGCTTGGCTATCCTGATACAGTTGCGCTTCGGTGGGAAAGTCGCCTTTGCTGCGCCCGTAGCCTAGATAGTCAAACACCAAGACCGAAAAGCCCAATTGTCGAAAGGCCGATACACGAGCCAGGTAATTGTAGTCCCCCATGTTGCGGCCAACGCCACAGAGGTACAACATGACTTTGGGCCGGGTGAGAATCCGTTGTGGTTCATTGGATAAGGGTGCAAAGGATTCTTGGGGGGGTGGCGCAGGAATCCACCAACCATGGAGGGTGTCTGAAGAATTCGCGATCGGCATCCAAATGTCTTCGTAGGGCAGGTTAAAGGCTGGGGCGTCGGGGTGCAGGGAGAAGTCTGGAGCCGGACGATAAATCAGGTGCCGTTGCCGCAGAAATAAAAATAGGCAGGTTGAGCAATAGGCGATCGTCAGGACTCCCACTACCGCAATCAACCGTTTGTTACGTTGCCTAGCATACTGACCTAATCGGCTAATCACAACTTTCTACGTTGCATTACATTAATGCTTCGAGTTTAACAGAGCCACCCTCTATCGCCTGAATGTGCAGATCATAGCCTCTTAACAATCGCATTCCAATTAACGGAATTGTTTCAGACTCATTGATATCAATGGTGCAATATTGCCCATCCCAAATTACCGTTGCAATGTAAACCTCAAAAATACAGAATGTCCCATCGCCTAAGGTCGCTGTATCCCGCCCTTTCCATACTAGGTCGAGAGCCGCGATCGTATTAGAAGGAAGCGTCAGAAATCCTGAAAAACCTGTATCGATGACTGCATCAATAACCTCTGTCTGGGTATTATTCTTTACTACCACTGGAAGTATTGCCTCGCAGTTCTGATTCACTGAACCGTACATCATGGCTGAAGTTTTAAGCTCCGTGCACCAAAATGATAGACAGCGGGATAGCCGATTCTGATAAACCAAGTTTGGGCATCTGGATATTTCGCTAGGAGTTTCTCTGAGGCCATAACAACATTATCAGCGACTTCAAAGGCTCCTGTTTCGATATCGATCGCTACGATTTTGCCATGATTCTTGGGTTCCACTTGAGATCGCACCTGAGACTCGTAGATCTCATTTCCCCGTTTGGCAAATTCTTCTTTACTGTAGCGAGGCGATCGTACAGACATGCTCACTCCCTCCAACCAGTAATGGTCACTATCATTATAACCACCCAAACTTAAGCGAAGCTGCATTTGCCGATATCAGATCCGTTCAATTTTTTCTAGGCAACGAGACAGAAGCACTTCTCACACAGTTTGGCCCGCTGGGTTTGGCTGGTGGCAATCAATCACTGTTAGTTAGCCTCGTTACTTAGCCTCGCAAACCTAACTGCGAAAGAGGCGACTGTAGAGGGTCTCGTGGTGCATACTGGCCAGGGATAAGCCCCAACCGCAACTCACCAAATCGTCATCAGCCAACTGAACGATCGTTTGTGCTGCCTGTTCGATCTTGGGATTGAGTGTTAGCAATAACCGTTGCCCTTCCGTTTGTCCTAGGGGGACTAATTTAATAGCGGCACTGACTAAATTACTGGCCCAACTATGCAAATATCCCAATAACGCCGATGTTTCTTCCACGTCCCAGCTTGCAGCCACTAATCCGAAGGCGACTGCAAAGTGACAACCTTGGGATTTTAAACCCTTCAGTGTTGTTAAAACGGGTTCTGTATCTGTTATCTGATTGCTCTCTAAACTCTCTTGCACGTCTTGAAATAACCGCAATAACGATCGACCCATTTGTAAACTCTGCGATCGTAGTTCCTCCGTTTCCCGTGCCGCTGTCAACCATTGGTTCCAGTATTGGACGGCTGCCCGATCGCCCGATTGGCTGGCTTGGTACGATCGCAGCATCACCGCTGCCTCCAAGCGTACGGCCCCATAGGTCAACTCCTGGGTCAGCCAATGCTGCAATTGCCCAACCTGCGCGATCGTTCCCGTTTGCACCAGCGTTTCCAGCCCCTCGGAATAGCTATAGGCTCCCACGGGTAAACTTGGACTCACTAATTGCATTAACCGTAGTAATCCGGAAGTTTGCATCTTTTGGGTAGCGGGGTAGGAGGGTAGCGGGGTAGGGGGGTTAATGGGAATGCTCGCCGTAGGCTCCGGTTTCTGGTTGGAACGGTGCAATCTCTTCCACGATCGTTAAACCTCGATGTTCTAATAAATGCTGTAGCACTGGATCCGGTGCTAGCCGTAGGTAGGTGGCGGTAATTTCCAATGGCACATGGCGATTACCGAGATGGTAGGCTGCTTGTAAGAGCGCCAAGGGAAATTGCGCTTTTACTGTCAGGACGGGTTCGGGCTTAGCGAGAATTTGCAGAAGATGACCATTGGCCGTTTGCAACCAATCTCCTTCTTGCAGAACTGTGCCACGCGGCAATTGTAGATAGATGGCTTGCCCTTCATCTGTTGTGCAGTGGAGGCGCGATCGGGTGCGCTCCGCTGCTGTCAGGGAGAGGATCCAGTCAGGATCTCTTGCAGGGGTATCCTTTAATCGATGGGTAAAAACAGGCAACACAGGCTTACTACAGCTTGACTAGACAACTTGCAAAGGTAATTTAATCCAAGCATAGCGGTAAGGCGTACATAGAGTGTAGTGTCCGCTGCCAAGCCCATGCCGTCTCCTCGCCATCGAATTTCTCAGTCTGCAACGTTACAATGGTTCATCGGACTGTTGATCCTGACTGTTCTGATCGTCATTACCACCCATCTATCTATGAATGGATTTTTTGAACAGATTTTACAGTGGTCGCAGAATTTAGGGTTTGTGGGCGGTCTAGTGTTTATTGCCATCTACGCAATCGCCACTGTTTTGGTCATTCCTGGAGCCGTACTCACGGTGGGGGCAGGGGCCTTCTTTGGGGTCATCTTGGGTTCTCTCTACGTCTTTGCAGGGGCAACGCTGGGAGCGGTGCTGGCATTTCTCTTGGGCCGTTCCCTAGCCCGCCAGTGGATTGCGCATAAGATTGCAGATAATGCTAAATTTGTCGCCATTGATCGTGCGATCGGCCAAGCTGGGTTCAAAATTGTCTTACTGACGCGCCTTTCTCCCGTATTTCCCTTTAGTTTACTGAACTATGCTCTCTCGCTAACCAAGGTCTCTTTAAAAGACTATGCCTTAGCGTCGATCGGGATGATTCCTGGTACGGTAATGTACGTCTACATTGGCTCGCTGGTGGGAGATGTGGCCATGAATCGAGAAGCTCAAGTTGCCCAATGGGTAATTCGGATTGTGGGTTTTGCCGCCACCGTTGCCGTCACGCTTTATATTACCCGCCTTGCCAAAACGGCCTTAAACGAGGCGATCGAGACGTAATTTCCCCGGTGATGATCTGCCCGTTTTTCCTGTTGTTTCATCCAATGTTTCATCCGAGCGACCACAACCCATGACCTCCCCTCAACTGTTTCCCCACGATCGCTATAATCAAGAACTACTCAATCAAGTCCATCCCGCAGATTGGCAAAATCCCCAACCCCAATCAACCTATGACTTGGTAGTGATTGGTGCAGGCACAGCGGGCTTGGTGGTGGCGGCAGGCGCAGCGGGGCTAGGACTTGGCTTGCGGGTGGCCTTAGTGGAACGGCATTTGATGGGAGGCGATTGTCTGAATTTTGGCTGTGTTCCGTCAAAAGCATTAATTCGTGCCGCTCGATCGGTCTTTGATGTCCGGGAATCCCAAGAATTTGGCGTCCATGTTCCTGAGGGGATTGAGGTGGACTTTAGCGCCGTCATGGAGCGGTTACGCAGCATTCGATCGACCATTAGCCACCATGATTCCGCTGCCCGCTTTCGTGATTTAGGAATTGATGTCTTTCTGGGCAATGCTTGCTTTACGTCTGAACACACGATCTCTGTGGAGAACCAAGCGCTCAAGTTCAAAAAAGCAGTGATTGCGACCGGCACGCGGGCGGCTCAACCCGAAGTCCCAGGACTCGCTGAAGCGGGTTATTTAACCAACGAAACGGTCTTTTCCTTAACGGAGCGTCCCCGTCGGTTTGCGATTGTAGGAGGAGGGCCGATCGGGTGTGAACTCGCCCAAGCCTTCCAACGATTGGGGAGCCAAGTCATTCTGCTCCATAAAAACGATCATGTCCTCGATCGGGAAGATCCCGCCGCCGCCGAGATCGTTCAAAATGCCTTAATTGCGGAAGGGGTCGAACTCCATTTAGGGTGCAAAATTCAGCACGTTCAGCAAACCGAAACTGGCAAGGTCTTGCAATTACAATCATCAGAAAAATTGTTGGAATTAACAGTCGATGAAATTCTGGTGGCAGCGGGACGGCAACCTAATCTTGAGGGCCTCAATTTAGAAGCTGTAGGGGTGGAGTATGATGCCCGTCGGGGGGTGCGGGTTAATGACTACCTGCAAACGACTCAATCCAACATTTACGCAGCTGGTGACATTTGCATGGATTGGAAATTTACCCATGCGGCGGATGCAGCGGCGCGAATTGTTATCAAAAATATGTTGTTTTCCCCCTTTGGCTTGGGCCGATCGCGGTTGAGCCAATTGGTCATGCCTTGGGTGACCTATACCGATCCGGAAGTTGCCCATGTTGGCTTATACGAAGCGGATGCCGCGCAACAGGGCATCGCTACCGATAGCATTACCATTCCGTTCGATCGCGTCGATCGCGCCATGACCGACAGCGAAACCACAGGGTTTGTCAAAATTCTCCATAAAAAAGGTTCCGATCAAATTCTCGGAGCCACGATCGTGGCGCGTCATGCCGGGGAGATGATTAATGAAATCACGTTGGCGATCGTGGCTGGCAAAGGCTTAAATACTCTGTCTACAGTGATTCATCCCTATCCCACCCAAGCGGAAGGCATCAAAAAAGCAGCTGATGCTTACCGCAAGACGTTACTGACCCCCAGCAGTCAACAGTTACTTAAAGTGTTGTCGAAGTTGAGTTAGCAAGGGTTTAACCCGGGCCATGGAGAGATTCCAGAAAATTGTCCTGATTTCCGAAAGCTGGTATAAGCTGGGAAAAAGACGAGAAAATTGGATTGGCCAAAACTGGGGTTTCCATGGCGCTGGAGGAAAAAATCAGCTATCAGAGAGTGAAGCATATTGTCAGTAGCTATCAACTGGATGGCACCGAAGCAGATGCCTTCACGAGTTGCTTAGAAGAACTGATGGATGTGTATGCTCCTCCCATCATTGAGTTGGCTTTAGCGGAAACTTTGGCCGCAGTGTGGCTCAGAGTTCCCATGCCCCGAGGCATCGAATTCCTCAGTTGTTTAGACGATCGCCTCCAATCTTGGGCCCTGGACGGCATTACCCGAACCCTCACCCCAGAGGAATTTCATCACATTACCGGGCTAGATCCGCTGCCTGTCTTCCAATCCCTCGACTCTCCCCCACCGACTATCCTACGCCGTCCCTAGTAAACGAGCCATCACCTGCCCGTGCCACCACGGCACAACCCCATACCCGAATGCCCGATCGCCGTAGCACATCAGTTGCAGCCTGAATGGTCGCTCCCGTCGTATAAATATCATCTACGAGTATGACTGAATGTTGGGGCAGCGATTGTTGCCACCGGGGACTGAGGGCAAAGGCTTGGGCCAAATTGCGTTCTCGATCTTGTCCAGATAGTTGGTATTGCGCCTGCGTTTCCCGCACCCGTAACAAGCCTTGGGGCTGCAACGGGTATCCGACTTGCTGGCAAAAGGCTCGGGCAATATGTTCTGCTTGGTTGTAGCCCCGCTGTTTGCGACGATCGGGGGCTAGTGGAATGGGTACCGCAATTAACCGAGGATAGGCTGCAAAGAGTCCATGGTCGATCCAAGCCTCGGCCAGTTGCAGGCCTAGCCAATTTCCGATCTGCGGCTGGTTGCCATACTTCAACTGCGCGATCGCCCGTTTGACACTGCGATCGTAGCTTCCCCAGGCAAATACTCGCCCCCCCATCTCGGTCAACTGCTTCCGGCCCCGATCGTTTAACACTTGGTTTTGACAGGCGGAACAGAGCGCACCTGCCGTCGCGCGATCGCAGAGTCCACAGGTATTGTGGAGAAACAGATTGAGAAAATTGCTAATTTGCACTGGCCTGAGTTTCCTATTGCCGTTGCGACTGATCTCCTGTCTTGTGTTAGGATGCCCAGTTCTGTGACATGCTTGTGACATCCTAGACCTAATCTTCCAAGGATTGTCAAATCAATGCTGAATAAAAGGGCTTAAGTGTTTAAGATCGACATAGTTTTAAGCGATCGAGATTTTGAAAGGCATTGAGTTTTCCAGCGATCGAGTTTTAAAGTGGTTGAATCTTAGCAAGCGAATCTTAACAAGTGAATCTTAGCAAGTGAATCTTAGTAAGTGCTGAATCTCCGATTCTTGTCCTTTTTGAGCTTCTGCCCGTGTCTAAAGCATTTTACTGGTTGGGTCAACTTGCACCAGACGATCAGGACTTCGTCGGCGATCGGGCGTGGCAGTTGCACGATTTACAACAGCGAGGATATCCTAGTCTTCCCGGCTTTGTGATTCCTAGCTGTGTTTTCCAGGACTTGCTAGGGGCGATGGAGCTATCCACGATCGGGCAGACAATCTCCGACGGTATTTCCGATCCCAGGCAACTGCAATCTTTAGCGCAACGTTGTCGTCAACACATTCTCAACGCCTCTTTAAAAGATGTCTGGCAGACAGAATTACAGTCTGCGCTGCAACAGTTATCACAACAGCAGGTCTCACAACAGCAGGTCTCACAACAGCAGGTCTCACAAAGCTCGATCGAAGGAACAGCCAGCCAACCCATCTCAACATCAGCTTCAGAACATCGTGTTCCAGCATCTGTTCCGCCTCAACAGCTCTGGTTGCGGAGTTCTATTGCCCGCACCTGTTCTGTCAGGGCCCAAGCTGAGGAAGATTTATTCCCATTCCAAGTGGTGCAGTGCGATGGGAGCTTGTCTAGTCTCCTGCGACCGCTGAAGGAACTTTGGTCAGAAGCCTTCCGGGCCAGAAACCTCCTGTATTGGCACGCACGGGAAGATGACTTGAGGGCTCTTCCCCTGTCTGTAGTGGTGCAAGCGTTACCGTCGATCGCAGCCTACGGAACTTTAGATCTCAGATCCAGCCAGGGATTGATTCTGCTGCGGGATCCAACACTCGATCCTCGGTTGGATGGGGTGGTTGAAGAATTCAGCATTAATCTGAAGCCTCAATCCCTGTTAGGTCTGTCCAGTGCCGATCCAGAACCCTGCACGTTATCTCCTAGTCAACTGCACAGCACGATCGATCTAGGACTGCGGCTGCAAAGGGAGTGGGGGGATAATCTACGACTGGATTTGCTATGGGGCATGCCCTCGCCCAGTCACTTGCCCAGTCACTTTCCCGGTCAGATGGATCCCCAATGGATTGTAGATGTTCGGTCAGGGTTTGCTACGGTAGCCAATGGGGCCGCCAGTGATTTCCCGGTTTGCTCTCTCTCCACTGCCCTTGCAAGTTCGATCGAGCCTCCTATCATTGATTTAGTGTCTACCCCACAGGCAAGCGTTGATCAAGTTCGTCCTGCAACGCCGATTAGACTACCGATTAAACTAATGGGAATAACCACTGGACAACAGCGCTGTCGGGGGCCGGCGGTGGTCATTACCCAAGATGTTTTGCCAGTGGATATCCCTCCAGGTAGCATTATTGTGACTGCAAAGTTACAGCCTAGCTGGGTTCCTCAACTCAATCACGCGATCGCCTTTGTCACAGAGGAAGGGAGTCTCACCAGTCATGGAGCAATCTTGGCAAGGGAAATCGGCATTCCTATTGTGGTCAATGTTCCTCGAGCCAGCCAAGTGTTTCGCACGGGGGATTGGCTGTGCATTGAGGATCAACAGGTGTATCAAATCGATCGCCCAGAGGGGATAGACAAGCGGGATGAGCCACCCTTTTCTCCTTCTCCGCTCTTTGTCGATCCTGCTCTCTATCCCCTGCGCTATCCCGTCACAGCAACCCAATTGTTTGTCAGTCTTAGTCAAGGCGATGGCTTAGATGAAATTGCGGCATTGCCGATCGATGGAATTGGCTTGGTGCGATCGGAACTGATGCTGGCGTCTTGGCTAAGGGATACTTCGCTGCCGAACCTTATGGCCCAGGCAGATCTACAGGCATTGCATAATCTAATGGTCGATCGGTTAACCGCCTTTACGAAAGCGTTGGGCGATCGACCCCTGTTTTATCGCACCCTGGATTATCGACGGGAAGCGTTGGAATCAGTCTTTACAGCCCATGGAACTCTGGGATACCAGTTATTCCCCGATTGGTTTGATTTGGAACTGCGGGCGATCGACCAAGTCTGTCGGCAGTCTGCTGCTCCCTTTAGACTGGTGCTTCCCTTTGTGCGCACTGTGGAGGAGTTTCGAGCTTGTCGCCAAAAAATCAGTGCCCTGGGTTTACTCCAGTTACCCCAGGTGGAGTTGTGGATGATGGCAGAAGTGCCGTCCGTCTTATTTGCCTTGGAATCGTTTATTGAGGCTGGTGTTCAAGGTTTACTGATGGGGACTGGCGATTTGCATCAATTGCTGTTTGCCATCGATCGGGATGATGTATACCTTAACCAGTTCTATCCACTCCATCATCCAGTGATGCTCAAAGTGATGACTGATCTATTACACGTTACCAATCAAAAGCAGGTTCCGACTATTCTATGTTTGCATTCGTACCAACCGGATGAAATTCTGATGGAAACAGCGATTGCCCATGGGATTAGAGGTGTGTCCATCAATCCCGATGCCTTGGCAGTAACGTGGCGCACGATCGCCCGCATTGAAAAACGACTCCTCCTCCACCCTCATCCTACGCAATCCTCTCCCTAATTTATCCCTCTGAGGCTAGTTTTTCAAAATTGATGACTTATTCTAAAATCAAGCGATCGTGGAACTTTTTGGAACGATTAAGTTGACGGTAGGCGATCATGGCCAGTGTTACTTCCTTCATAGGTAAATACAATATTGTGATGATGATGAAGGTATACCCAATCGCCAAGATCGGTTGATGTCGAAGTAAATCATCAAGCACATAACTAACGAGACCGTCTGGATTAGTCACAATATCCCAGCTATTAAATCGAACAAAACGACCTAAATAAATTCCGATCGCACTCATGAAATGTAAAATAAGCTCTGCACAGTAGATATAACGACCTCTTCCAGATTTATGTAAATAGAACCCTAAATTGATAAGACTTAAAACATAGGATTCGAAACCTAAAAACATAAATCCTAAAAACACAGGAATAAACACTAACGAGCTACGCCAAATGGAAGATTCACCTCGAATTGCTTCTACTAAGTGAATCACATCAGTCAATATATAAGGTGCGTTCGGTAGAAATGCTACAAAGATGATGAACCCTACCCACCAAAGCCCAGAATGACTCTGAATTAAGGTGGATAATTTTGCGGTATATTGCTGCCAAAAAACTGCAGGACGATCGTTTCTCGTTCGAGTTTGTGATGGTATTCGTTGAGAAACAAGCCTTTCCTGAGTGACCTGCGATCGCCTGACGATCGCAGCACCTGACTCATCTCCCCGAAATAAGACAACACTTAAAACCAATGGAATAATGGCTAAAAACAAATTCCAGCCCATCCAAGTTCGATTGACATAAATGATGTGAAAGGTATCCCACAATAAAAACTTAATTAGCGAGGGTTCCATGACATTGTCCCAAAGGTGCACTGCTCTAGCTTAGTCCTTCTAGCTTAGGCAGGTCATATGGCAAGGTCATGACAACTCTATTTCGAAACTCTCACATTTTTAGTGATGACGGACAGGTTGATCCAGGCAGGCTGACTGGGCTTAGGCCCTTAAAAACGAAGCTTGACGATCTGTAGCGCGATCGTCAAGCTTCCTTGACTCGATATTGTCCCTAGGGGGTGAGAGGGCTGAATTAGGTGTCTTGATCCCTCAAGTAGAACCGTTTGAATGAGGTTAAGGATCCTTCATTCCCAAGCTTCAAACTAGAGGGATTTGCCAATTCCAATAACTCACGGGAACCCTGACAAAAAGCAAGATTCCTAAGGAAAATTTTTCTGACCTCAGTGAAAGCACCTGAGTGAAATAACTCACTCAAAACTATTCAAACTGGTTAGAACGGCGATACTGCGTGTAAGCCGCCACAAATAAACCTGCGATCGTTACAGGAACTAAACCCAGGACAATACCCAACAAAATCGGTTCAACCATGTTCTTGTCTCCTAACAACAATGCCACACAACAACAAATGCCGCACAAAAACACTGCACAATCATGCCGCTTTTGAGCAGCAGATTTGTATCAATTCATGACCCTGTCCTATGGTAATCTGTTTCGCAGTCAAAACATCACCTTGTGTGAAGAAATTCCCATAAAACCATACTCTTTATAGTGATCAAGCAGCGATCGAATATAGCCCTATAAAGCTTCGCCTGATTGCTATCCGTAGATTTGCATGGACTGGGGCGACTAAAATTTGTTACTGTTTGTGTAGAGAGTCTTGTAACTTTCCTTTTAGATTGTCGATATATAGCGAAGACCTTTGAACGAGCAATTGGTCAAAACTGAAGGCTTTAATCGTAAGGCGGCGCTAGGGCTTCTGGCGTTACTGCTAGTCTGTGGCTGTGCCTTAATGGGAATGGTTCCTTTCAAGCGTCCTGACCCCTACATCCGCAGTGTCCTGACTCGCCCAGGGAATATTGTTCAAGGTCACGCCATTTTTCAAATGAACTGCTCCGGCTGTCATGGCTTAATGGCAGATGGCAAGGTTGGCCCTAGTTTAAAAGGGGTTTCTAGCCACAAATCCCGCCAAGCTCTGATTGAGCAAGTCATTAGCGGCAACACGCCACCCATGCCACAGTTTCAGCCCAGTCCTCAGGAAATGGCAGATCTCCTAAGCTACCTCGAAAGCTTGTAGTTACTGCTTGTAATTATTAAGTTGTAATTACTAAGTTGTGTAATTGCTAGGTTGTGTAGTTACTAAGTTGTGGTGACCAAGTCGCAATGATCGAGTCACCATTCCTGACCTACCCTGGTTAGAGTCTATCATTGGCCATCGGCGAACTGAATGCCTCTTTACCCAGGCACCCTTTACCCGATACCCTTAAAAGTTATGTATAGCAATGATGATTTAAGCGTTCTCGATTTAGAAGCCGATTTAGAAGATCCGTTAGATCGGCTCCCGGTTATCTCCCCAGAAGAAGTGGTTCCCAAGCCCAATCCTGAGGAGGTTTTGCCACTGCTCAGTTCCCCCGATGTCCAGCAGCGCATGACTGCGGCACGGGTTTTTTGTGAACTGCAAGATACTCGCGCGATCGCCCCTCTGATTCAATTACTGAACGATCGGTGTGCCTTGGTAAGGGTCAGTGCTGCCTATGGTCTGGGGCGCAATACCAGTCCAGATGTGGTGGAACCGTTGATTAATCAGTACAACCAGGATTGGAATGGGTATGTGCGCAAAGGCATTGTCTGGGCATTAGGTAACTGTCGGGACAAGCGAACTCTGCCGACCTTATTAGAAGCGCTCAAAAATGACATCTCTGCGGTGCGACTGTGGGCAGCGAGTTCCCTAGCTCAGATGGCCTCGATCGGCTATGAGGAAATGATTGCTACCATCCCCCTGCTGATTGAAGGGTTACGGCGGGATCCGGTGTCTGCGGTGCGCAGTAATTGTGCTTGGTCGATCGGGGAACTGTGTCGGGAACTGCCCTCTAATGTCATCTATGCCACGGCGGTGGACGCTCTGATCGAAGCGTTTGCAGAAGATGACGATCTCAGCGTGCGAGAGGATGCTAAATCTGCCATGCTGAAGCTCGGGGATACCCGTGGAATGCAAGTGATTGAAGACCTAGAACAGGAGGGCTGGGGTCTGTAAAAGCTGGATTCAGCCTACCTAAATCAACACGACTGGATCAGTCATTACAGGTACGAATGCCCTCAAAGCTAGTCGTACAGACTCTTGTGCGGAAGTGGTAGCCTGAGTGTCGACGGGGCGCAATATAGACATTCTGGGGATTGTTAATGACGATCGGTTGCCCGACAGCAGGATAGACCACCGATGGATAGCTTGGGAAGGGAGTACTGACTGGGAATCTGCGCTGTGGCCAATTGTCACGATTCCCATGACGATTTCCATGGGAATAATACGTGGCAGTGCCCCCCCAGCGACTAGGTTGTAATTGCTGCGACTTTTCGTAGATAATGGTGGGTTCGCTATTTTGACCGTTAATGATGATGGTGCGGGATTGTTCGACAATGCGTTGTTCCCCGTCAAAATAAATCTGCCCAGCCCAGTCAGCCCGTGCCATAGGGGTGACCCCCAGGCTCCCTGCGATCGCAATCAGGATGCCAAATCCCGTGATTTGTCCCTTCATTAAGTGACCTCCTAGTCTGTTGTCTTGATGTGATTCAACTAAAACTCAACTCATACAGACCCTGATACGGAACTCTAACGGTGCATTTAGCTGATTTATGCATCCATATCGTGCAAGAGGATCTATGCAAGAGGATCTATGCAAGAGGATCAATGCAAGATCTGCCCCATCGCCTGCCCAGCTAGCCAGCCCGTAGTCCAAGCACTTTGGAAATTAAATCCCCCCGTCACCCCATCAATATCTAACACTTCCCCGGCGAAATAAAGGCCAGAACACACCCGACTTTCTAGGGTTTTAAAGTCCACTTCTTTCAGTTCCACGCCCCCGCAGGTCACGAATTCTTCCTTAAAGACACCTTTACCTACAACGACATATTCTCCTTGAAAAAGTTCCTGCATCAGAGCGTTCATTGCGGTTTTAGAACAGTCTGCCCAACGGGTTTGGGGTGCGATTCCCACTTGGGCCACAAGGCTTTCCCACAGACGTCGGGGCAACATAACGGGACAATTCCCTGAAATTGTTTTTTTGGCCAATTGTGATTTTACTTTCAACAGTTCTTGCCGCAGATTATCCGGTGTGGAACTGGGCAGCCAATTGATGCGGAGTTTGGCTTGGTACCGCGTTTGATGCAGGATGCGGGCACCCCAAGCCGATAATTTGAGCACCGCAGGCCCACTCAGCCCCCAATGGGTAATCAAGACAGGGCCTGTTTGCTCCAGTTTGGTGGTGTCTTCCGGAATTTGCAGTTTCAACTGGGCTTGGCTGACAGAGACGCCTGCTAAGTCCTGTAGGCGTGGATCTCGAATCGTCAAGGTGAATAGAGAAGGGACAGGGGGCACGATCGTATGCCCTAAGGCTTTTGCCAACTGGTAGGCTTGGGGATTGCTGCCCGTGGCGATTAACACCCGATCGCAGACTAATTCATCTCCCGATCGCAACTGTAGCCGAAAGGTCTCTCCCACTTTTTCCACGGTTTTTACCATGGCTCCTAACCACAGTTTGACGCCCGCTTTTCGAGCTGCATTCATCAAGCAATCCACGATCGTTCCAGAGTCGTCAGTGCTAGGAAATATGCGACCATCGGCTTCGGTTTTGAGTTCTACGCCCCGTGCTGCAAACCAAGCGATCGTATCCTTTGGTTGGAACCGGGAAAAAGCCCCACGCAACGCTTTTGCCCCCCGTGGATAATGCTGCACCAAGGCAGTGGGGTCGAAGCAGTGATGGGTCACATTACAGCGTCCCCCACCGGAAATGCGGACTTTGGCAAGGACTTCCCGACTGGTTTCTAGCACAGTGACTTGGGCTGAGGGATTGGCTTCTGCACAGGCGATCGCGCCGAAAAAGCCCGCTGCTCCACCCCCAATCACAACTACTCTGAGGGGCTTATCCGTTTGCTGTGTTTGAATGACCAACCGCGATCGCTCCTTCACTTAAACGAAAGCAAACCGATCGACTCCTTCTGGAGTGCGTTGCTTTTTAGAATTGGCCTTGATTCTATCGCTTTTAGGCCCAGTCCCCTTCACCAGAATCTTGAGCAGAGCCCAGAATATTGGGTAGAAATTGACGGAAATCATCGACTTGACCCAGGGTTCTCTCCCTCTCCTCCTGGCCTAATGTCATCCTTGGTTCCGCCAAATTGTTAGGAACTGGGACAATGTGGCTTGGGTCAATTTTTGTTGGAGTTGTTGCAAGGCTTGCTGTTGGTGAGGGAGGGCGTTGTAACTTTTACAAACATTGATCAATAGTAGCGGTGGCCCTGCAAGAGACTGGGTTTGTCGCCATTGCAGGGTAAATTGATCGAGAATGGGCTGTGCAATATTGGCTTGCAACCATTGCAGTGCTTTATCTTGGTGGGCTAAAGCTTTATAACTACGACAAACATTAATCATCGTCGAGTTGGAAGGCGGCTGGGGCGTAGCCATGCCACTACTCGTCAGTAACGCATTCCAAGTTTTAGTACCGACAATGCCATCGGCTCCCAGTTGTTGCGCGGTTTGAAAAGCAAGAACAGCACTTTTTGTCTTTGCTCCAAAATCTCCATCTAGGGAGCCAACATCAAAGCCTTTAGTCTTCAATAATTTTTGTAATTCCAAGACAATTTGCCCTTCGTAGCTCTGACGTAGGGGCGGTTTGCCTTTGAGAAATTTGGCTAGGGAGTCTAAATCGCCGTTAAAGGTATTGCGATCGACGGCTCCGGCAATCCCAGACACCTTTCCAGACTCCGTATATTGATGAAATGTCCACGTATTCCACCCACCGGGAACCCAAGGATTACTGGTTTCGTAGTGGGCAATCCACAGCTTGTAATGGGCAAGGCGAGGTGAATTTCCTAAGGCATCATGCCAAAAGCTCGGGAAGGTGTAGATAATCGGTTGCCGCCCCAAAGCTGCTTCCACCGCATCTAGCCACTGGCCCGCCCGATCGATGACCGTGTTGGGATCCAAGCCATAACTTTTTTCTAAATCCAATACAGGGGGGAGGTCGCTCTCTTCCCAAACCGATTGGGTGAGCCCTAGAAAGTTTTTGGCTTGCAGCAAGGGATCTTTATTCGCCACGAAAAAATGGTAGGCACTGCGCATCAAACCTGCGGACTTCATCCCAGCCCAGTTCCGCAGAAACATAGGATCCCGAGACTGGACGCCCTCGGATGCTTTAGCCACCCCAAAGACGGTATTGGTTGTGCTGACGGCTGACCAGTTAATCTCACCTTGATATTCTGAGATATCGATTCCTTGAAGCACCATAATAATTTCTGTATAAAGTTTACTGCTGTGATCGGCTTGTCATCGGACTAGAGCCATCCAGGCTAGAGCCATATCCGGGTTCCACCTCGGGTCAGAGCCACACTCGGGTCAGAATTTCATGAAGGGGCTTTGACGGTTGTCTTACAGGGCTCCTGCCGATAACCTCTACATGATTTGCTTGATGGATTGCAGACAGGACAAGATACTGGCAATTATGGCCTGTCTAACTTGCAACAGACTAGGATTGGTGCTTTAGGATTGGTGCTTTAGGATTGGCACTTAGGATGTAAGTCTAAGATAAAAAATTATTTAGAAATACTATAAAGCTAGGCTCCTAGACCCTAGGGAAAAGAGCGCAGAATTTGTTGCTATCTTCGTCATTTCTTCCCATTTTCAAGCGCCTGATTGTCCTTGATCGATCGAGGGAGCTGGTAAAAAGATTGTATGAAGTTCCGGAGGAAGAATAAATCCTCAAAATCCTCAATGTTAGGCTCTCTAGTACGAGGGTGGTTTCGCCCAAGTGGTAATTCTGACAAAACTCAGCTAGTTTCGAACTTCGATTCATTGGCTGAGTTTTTTAATGTTTTTTAACATATTTGTTGAGTGCTTCTCTAGGGGTTCTACAGTTCTCTGCTTGTCTTGGGATGGGATAGTGTTTGTCCGTAGTGACGAGACATTCTCTGCTCCTTGGCTCTATCCAGCCATGCTGATGAGGGGTTTATCCTTAAGGTTGCGCTCCTAAGGTGGGCGCTTTGCAGTTGTAGAGTAAGAAAGGTTCCTTTTCAAGAACTGCCGTTCCCATACCATCTTTGATCGGCCACCTTTTTCTACCTGCGCTTTCTTCAACTGCGCTTTCTTCAACAATGCACACCGACTATTTAGAACGCATCCTGACTGCCCGTGTTTACGATGTTGCCCAGGAAACTCCCCTGGAAGTTGCGCATAACCTATCGGCACGGTTGAACAATACTATCCTGCTGAAACGGGAAGATATGCAGTCGGTCTTTTCCTTCAAGTTGCGGGGGGCCTATAACAAAATGGCAAAACTGTCGCCGGAGGTGTTATCTCAGGGCGTCATTGCGGCCTCTGCTGGTAACCATGCCCAAGGCGTGGCTCTGGGTGCAAAACAGTTGGGAACTAAAGCCATTATTGTCATGCCCGTGACCACGCCCCAGGTGAAGGTCAATGCAGTGGCGGCACGGGGGGGAGAAGTGGTGCTCTATGGGGACACCTACGATGATGCCTATGCCCATGCTCGGCAACTGGAGCAGGAAAAGGGCCTAACCTTTATCCATCCCTTTGATGATCCCGATGTGATTGCGGGTCAGGGCACGATCGGGATGGAAATTCTCCGCCAGTACCAAAAGCCCATCCACGCTATTTTTGTGGCGATCGGAGGTGGGGGACTGATTTCCGGTATTGCGGCCTATATCAAACGGCTATCCCCGGAAACCAAAATTATCGGAGTGGAACCCGTGGATGCCGATGCCATGTGCCAATCACTGAAAGCAGGGCACCGGATTCGGTTGCCACAGGTGGGGCTGTTTGCCGATGGTGTGGCGGTGCGGGAAGTGGGTGAAGAAACCTTCCGGCTCTGCCAGCAATACGTGGACGACATTATTTTGGTAGACACTGATGCTACCTGTGCGGCGATCAAAGATGTCTTTGAAGATACTCGATCGATCCTGGAACCCGCTGGAGCGTTAGCGATCGCCGGAGTCAAAGCCTACGTGGAAAAAACGGGCATTCGCGATCAAACCCTGGTAGCCGTGGCCTGTGGGGCCAATATGAATTTCGATCGGTTGCGATTTGTGGCGGAGCGTGCGGAACTGGGTGAACGGCGGGAGGCTGTTTTTGTAGTGACGATTCCCGAAGAACGGGGCAGCTTTCGGCGGTTTTGTGAATGCTTAGGCACTCGCAACATTACCGAATTTAATTACCGTATTTCCGATGCAAAGGAAGCCCACATTTTTGTTGGGGTACAGATTAGCCAGCGATCGGATGCGGTGCAAATCAAGGAAATCTTTGAACAGAACCACTTTGAAACGATCGATCTAACCGATGATGAGCTGGCCAAGCTGCACCTGCGCCATATGGTGGGCGGTCACTCTACTTTGGCCGATCACGAACTGCTCTATCGCTTCGAGTTCCCAGAACGTCCCGGCGCGTTGATTAAGTTCCTCAGTTGCATGAGTCCCAACTGGAACATCAGCCTGTTCCACTACCGCAATCATGGTGCTGACTATGGACGCATTCTAGTAGGGATGCAAGTCCCGCCGCAGGAAATGCCTGAGTGGCAGGCTTTTCTAGACACCCTCGGTTATCGCTATTGGGACGAGAGCCAAAATCCGGCCTACAAGCTTTTTTTAGGCTGATCTCCCACAGTCATCTTGAGCTCAGACGATATAGCTAGAGGGATACCATTATCAAAAAATCTAAGGCGCAATTGAAGCGACCTTCGGATTCGATCGGGAAGTTAACAATTGACCACTGAAGTTATCGCTAATGTAGCGTTGGGTAGCCTGAGTTTAAGTGCATAACCTTCGCCAACCTTCGCTAGAGATCTCTCAGTACCCCGCGCAGTCAGTACCCCGCGCAATTTTTATGCACACTGGTTCATTCATCTGAAGGAGTGCCCTTTGTGAAATATGACATTCGCTATAAACCCACCTTTGCCACCGTTTTTATTACCCTCAATCCGGGTGAACGCCTGGTCGCTGAAGCCGGAGCGATGGCCAGCATGGACGGTGGCGTGACGATCGCAACTTCCTTTTCCGGTGGACTGATCCCGGCATTATTAAAGACGTTTTTAGGGGGGGAATCGCTCTTTATTAATACCTTTAGCAATCCCACCCAAAAGCCCTGCCAAGTGGTGCTAACTCAATCCACGATCGGGGACGTTACCTGTATTGAACTGAAAAATCGTGAACTCTGTCTCCAACCCGGAGCCTACATTGCCCATGCTGGAAATGTGCATTTGGGCGTGCACTGGGCAGGATTTTCCAGTTGGTTAGCGGGCGAGGGACTATTCAAACTCAAGGTTGGTGGCAATGGCATTGTCTTTCTGGGAGCCTACGGAGGACTCAGCAAGCGACAAGTCAATGGAGAATACATTGTCGATTCTGGTCACCTCGTTGCCTACGATCCCAGCATCAAAATGAACATCAAGCTAGCCGGGGGACTGATTGGCTCTGTTACCTCGGGAGAAGGGCTGGTTAACCGCCTAACGGGTAAGGGCGAAGTCTATCTACAGTCCCGCAGCATCAGTGGCTTAGTAGGTTTCCTCCGCAGCAAGATTCGTTGGTAGTCCCCAAGGTAAGGCATCCAGACAATAAATAAACGGATTGTTCATCTCAATCCCTTCTGGAGCCATGATTTGACCCAATCACAATGATTAAGTTGTCTAGCGTAATTCACTATGAAACTGGATATTTTGCACCAACCGGATAGCGCGATCGCCAAAATCGACATGGCTCCCAATGAGGAATTGGTTGCCGAAGCGGGATCGATGGTGGCCATGAGCAGCAACCTCAACGTCAGCACGACCCTGCGTAAAGGCAAGGGCGGCGGCATCATGGGAGGGCTCAAGCGGATGCTGGCAGGTGAATCGCTCTTTCTCAGCGTCTTCCGCACCTATGGGGAGCCGGGGGAAATCTACCTAGCACCTAAGTTAATGGGGGACATCCTGCCCTACCAGCTCAAAGGGATTGAACTGGTGATCCAATCGACGGGCTACATGGCGAGTACGCCCGGTGTGGATATTGAATTGGGATTTCAAGGTTTGAAGTCAATATTTTCCGGCGAATCGATTTTTTGGTTAACTGCTAGCGGTTCGGGACTTGTTCTGCTGAGTGCCTTTGGAGGAATTTACGAAATTGATGTAGATGGGGAATACGTGGTAGACACGGGGCATATTGTTGCCTTTGAAAAAAATCTGAGTTTCACGATCGGAAAAGCCAACCAAAGTTGGATGGGCGCATTTTTTGGCGGAGAAGGCTTGATTTGTCGTTTCAAAGGCCGGGGCAAACTCTACTGCCAAACCCACAATCCCGGTGCCTTTGGTCGCATGGTGGGCAGTCAACTTCCGCCTCGCTAAAGCTTTCCTCCTCGCTACAGCTTTTCCATCGCCAACCCTACTGTTTGAAACGTCATGAGTGACTATACCTACGAAATTGAACATGCTCCAGCCTACGCAGGGCTTACCGTCAACCTCCAAACGAACCAAACCATTCTAGTGGAAGCGGGTGCTATGGCCGCAATGGATGCCAACCTCGAAATGAAATCCAAAATGCGGGGGGGCATGATGAAAAGTATTGGTCGCATGTTCAGCGGCGAATCACTGTTCATTAGCGAATTTACTGCCCAAGGCAAACCGGGCGAAATCTACATTGCCCCTGGCGTTCCCGGTGATATTTGTTATTATCGCGTGGAAAGTGGCCGATCGCTCATGGTGCAGTCTTCAGGATTTGTAGCCTGTAGCCCTACAGTGGAACTGAATACCAAGTTTCAAGGCTTTAAAGGTTTCTTCAGTGGCGAATCGTTATTCCTAGTGCAGGCGATCGGCCCTGGGGATATCTGGTTTAGTTCCTATGGGGCCATTCTGGAAATTCCTATCAATGGATCCTATGTTGTAGATACCGGTTATGTTGTTGCTTTTGAAGATACCCTGAGTTACAACGTCGAAATGCTAGGGGGCTTGTCCTTTAAAAACTTGAAAACCAGCATTTTTGGTGGAGAAGGCTTGGTTTGCCGATTTAGCGGCCAAGGAAAATTGTGGATTCAATCCCGCCATCTCAATCCTTTACTGAACTTTCTCAATGCCTTCCGTCCCGTCAAGAGCGACTAAGACTGCTTGATATCCCTTAACCAGCCCGAGGTTCTGAAGGAGTGCTTGTTGTATGCCGATCGAAATTCCCTCTGGTACCGCCTCCCACAGCGATCGCAATCCCGAGTCTAGCGGGTTTGATCTCTTTAAGCTGGCAGTGCTGGGTATTGGCTTCGTGATTGGCACAATCTGGCTAATTTCTGTGATTGTCCACTTAATTATCTGGTGGATTCCTCCCAGCGTTGAGCAAAGGTTGGGAGCTGCAATCGTGCCGACCTATGAACGTATGGCCGAAGCGGGAGCCACCCAAGAAAAGCTGAATCAAATTCTGGATCAGCTAGAAGCCAAACTGCCTACGGACAAACGTAAAGGCCGCAATTACCAAGTCCTCTATATTCCCCAATCGATCGTGAATGCGGCGGCCATTCCTGGCGATCGCATTCTGATTTATAAAGGATTACTGAACCAGGCAGAGTCGGAAAATGAGTTAGTCATGGTACTGGGGCATGAATTGGGTCACTTTACCAATCGGGATCACCTGCGAGGTTTGGGCAATGCGCTCCTGATTCAACTTGCTTTTACTGCATTTACAGGAGATGGGGGATCCTTGGTGTCCCTCGGGGCCTCCAGCATCGCAGCCCTTAGTCGCGCCCAGTTTTCCCAATCCCAAGAAACCCAGGCTGACGAAGTCGGACTTCAGTTATTGAATACCTACTATGGTCATGTAGCGGGAGCGGTTGATTTCTTCGATCGGGTCAGCAAGAAAGATCGCAAACAAATCGACTTTCTGGCAACTCACCCTGCACCCAAAAGTCGGGTTGATCGCTTGCAGCAACTGATTCAACAAAGGGGCTATAAGGTCGAGGCTAAAACCCCTTTACCCGCTGACCTTCGGTAATAGTGCATCAAAATTGATGCACCCAAGTTGAGGCATCAAATCCTAGGGCACAAAATCTATGGGGCATAAAATCTTTTGTACGCAGAAAGATGAGAGCGGGTACCCTGAAAGAAGCTTATACCCGTGAACTGGGTTCGCTCCTGGCTAAAAAAATCGGCGATTGACTAGGGCAAAATCGTCCAGATCACCCCATTCAATCAACTCCACCATTCCTTGATTTTTGTTAGCACTGTTTACTTGATTAAGAGTTGATACCGTTATGGTTACACAGAAAAAGCAACTGTTTAGGGTTTCGCTCCTGACATTGGCAGGGGTGGGGATGATGAGTGGTTGGGCGGGAATTGCCCAGGCCCAGTCCAGTGATGATATGGTCAAACCCCGCTGTGAACGCCGAGGCGGAGATACCTGGATTTGCGCCTATACTAAGGAAAATCCCGGCTCTTCTCCCTACAAATCCTATGAGGGGCAAGTGCGCAATGGCATGCCTAACGGTCGGGGGGTGATTGTCTACAGCAATGACGATCGCTATGAAGGCCAAGTGCGGAATGGTATTCCCAATGGACAAGGAATGTTTCTGTTTGCCAACAACGATCGCTACGAAGGGGGCATGAAAAACGGCCAACCCCACGGTCAAGGGGCATTTACCATGGCAAATGGCGATCGCTACACTGGCTCTGTTAAAGAAGGTAGCCCCCACGGGCAAGGTGTTTTTACATTTAATGACGGAAATATTTATTCCGGTACCTTCTATTTAGGGCAAGCCAAAGGCCAAGGTGTTTTTGTATCTAAAGGGATCCGTTGCCAGGGCGTCTTTTTTAGTAGTCAACTTTCGGGGCGAGGCAACTGTTCCTATCCTGCCGGATCCGTCTATCGCAGCTATTCTGGGGAGTTCCGGAGTGGACAGCCTGAAGGCCGAGGAGTCATGGTTTTCTCCAACGGCAAACGCTTTGCTGGAGAGTTCCGCAACGGTACACCCTTTGTGCCTGAGGCTAATACTCAGAAATAATGGGCCAGCAATCGCGACAACTCAGCCGCTAAATATTAAAAACCACGGGAGAAATGGGTCTGCATCTCTTCCCGTGGTTTTTCAATCACTCAGGTTTTTCAGTGACTAGACTAGTGGACTGTCAGTTTTCAATTTGTGGATAGAGGCGCTTCAGTCGAATCCGAGCATCGGCAGTAGTAAACTGCCAATCTACTGCCTTTTGCAATTGATTACGTTCAGTGTACCAAGCCTGGGT